>NZ_MZGS01000014.1 GCF_003111625.1 Methanobrevibacter thaueri
GCATCCATCGTGATTCAGGGTCGTTTATGCTGATTACATCGTTTGTTGTCTTTTTTAGTTCTGAATCGATTTTTTCGACTTTCTGCAAAACTTTTTTGGCAGATTTTTTATCTTTCTTTGCTTGGTCCAGGAGTTTTTTACTGCTTCTTCGTAGTTTGAATTCGTTTCTATCTCCTTTTGTGGTTTCAGTTACTTTTTTGTAGATTTCTTCAAAGGATTTTTTGTCAATTAATTCTTTTGGCACGGAATTTCCTGATTCGTCTCCAAGAATTTCATCTTCTTCTTCATCGAGTTCAATACTCTTTTTTAAGATGTCTTTGAGTAAATCTATTTGTTCTTGGTTTGTTAAATTATTTATGGATGCTTTGGCTTTGATTTTTGTTCCATCGATTGCTATGTGTTTGAGTTTTACTAAATCTAGTTCTTTTGCCATTAAAACTGTTGTTTTAAATGCGTCATCGATTAGTTCTGCATGATCTACTTTGAATCTGTTGATTGTTCTGAAATCTGGCTTTTCCATGCCTGCCAAGTACATGTAACTAACGTCTGTAGTTGCTTTTGCAGCTACTTCTCTTCCAGATAATCCTCCATCAAAAGCACCCATTAAAACAAGTCTCAATAACATTTTACGAGAATAAGCAGGCTTACCTGCTTTGTAACAATAATTTGCATCGACTTTCGAAAAATCCATTTGATCAACAACATTTTGAATAAAATAACACGGATGATCTTTTGGAATCAAATCTCTTAAGTCCAAAGGAACTAATAATTGCTGACCAATTTTATCCTCTCTTAAAACCATAAAAAACACAACCAAAAAGTTAATTAACTCTAATAATAGATTGTACTTCCTAGTATATAAAATTAAAGGATAATAAAAAAAGAAAAAAATTTAAACACAAAAATTATGAGTCAGCCTCAAAAAAAATAAAAAAAGAATAATGAACTAACAAATCAAGAATACTCCTTTATTTCATAATATTCTTTAATCTCTTTAAATTCCTTTTCAACCTCATCAAGAAGAGCATCATTAAGTTCTTTAGTCAAATTTTCACTACTCCCATTAGCATCACCAAATTTGAAAACCATACCCTCAATATAGTTCCCATCACCACCAATAAATTCACTGTAAGTCCATATCCGAAAACCATTTCTTGATTTTACTACAATATGATTTATTAATTCTGCGTCTTCTTTTTCTAAATGTCTTATTATATATAATTTTTTAAACATAATAAATTATTATGTATTGAAAGTATATAAAAAATCAGTGAGAGCATTTGAAAAGTAATCTCCGCAACAAATTTAAAAGTTACCCATATTTCGGTTATGAATCCATTCACGATGCTTTCCAATAGCTACACGTACAATTACATCAATCAAATCAAGTTCATCAATCTGTTTGAAATAATATTCAGCAGGCCCCTCAAGCATTTGCCTTAAATCATAAAAAGGCCTTGGTTTAACAGCATCCTGATGCATCAGCCCATAATTTTTCAATAGCTTCACATTTTCTGTTTCGTATTTCTCCAGTCCCGATTTCTGCACCTTAGTGGCAACGGTCTTTTCTTTTTTATCAAAAATCTTAGCAATTTGAGATGAATCAATCAGTATACTAGATTCAATTAAAAGCAATGTTATTTCCTTTCCTTTAACTGTTATTGTTGTCGGATGTGAATTTTCACTGTCCAGTATCAGTTTCATTTTTATTGCCCCATATAATAAGTTTAGCTGGGAAAGTTAATCCCAACTATTTTATGCTCTGAACTTACCTTTAATAATCCTGTTAGGCGCATTCATCAAAACACCAACTGAAGTAAGTATGAATAGCTTTGTATACATCGGCAGTTCATCACGAATATCTTTACGCATGAATTCAATCAAAGGATAAAAGTCATACACATCTCCGTTAGGACCAAGGGGTGCAACTGTTGTTCCAGTGATTTTTGAATACAGGAGTTTCATTCCAGGATTTTGATAATCCATACCGATATAGGTCTTCTCGGCAATCTCAGATCCTCCGTCACAAACTGCAGTGCCCAACAAATCAATATTGTCAATACCGTAATATGACATTATCTCCTCAACCGGCTCCACCTGCCTATTTGAAGCAAACATATCAGACTTTAATGTAGTCAATGACTTATAATTGACTGCCATGCTATTCAGGTTACAGAAACTTCCTGCTGACTCCTTGAACTTCTCCTGAGCTTTTAAAATGATAACTCCACTGTCATCGCCCGAAGTATAATTATATGTTGCTACTTTAGGGTTGTTTAAAATCATGTTGATTGCAGCCTGCTCGAAGCTGCAGTCGGCAAGATCAATACAGTTCTGGGATTCAGGATACATTTCGATTTCAGACATCTGTCGGTATACTCTGATGTATTCTACATCTTCATTTTCCGTTAGGTTAACGATGGAAAGCAGTCTTAAATCGTGCCCTTGTGAAGGATTACATTCACCATCTTTATCGATATAGATTCTTGTGTTCGGCAATATATCTGCTGGAGCAGGTCTTTTTAATTTTAATCTGAAGACATCACCTAAAACTGCAACAGTAACTAAGGCATGTCCTGAAGAGCGGACCTGAACTTTACCCAATAGATATCCAAAAGCCAAGTCTCCCTCTTTGGCTTTTTTAACTATTGTGTGTTCCATTGTTGATTGTACAGCTAATGTTACCATTTCACCTACTCTGCATTGATTAGATGAAATCCAAGCAGTATGCTCTTCATTAACATATGTCCTTTCGCCTTCATCAAGCAAACATGCAATGACATCCATCTTTTCTTCATGGCCTAATCCTGTTGGATATCCACGTCCATGTCCAATTGTTTCTCCATATTCTTCAATCATTCTAAAACACCCAGTCCCAATCCTTGTTGATTATCTTATCTGGAATATATAATCCTGTATTATCCATTGACTCATCATTAGCATCCCACAATAGCTTGCTTCCTTTATATGCTTTAGGATATTCGTGTTCACCTTTGTATAATCTGATTCCATTCTTGGATTGTTTTTCTGTTACTGTGATTTCTGGAATGCCGTTAGCTGCAAATATTGGTGATGGAAATATCAATAGCCATTTCAGGTCAACATAATTGAATTCTTCAAAGTCTGTTGTTGCATACCATGTTGGAGAAATTTCTATTTCGGCATATTCATTTTTATATATTTTAGTTGGATTGTTTCTAATGAATCCTTCAATGTAATCTGACGAACTTGATGTTCCGGTACCTACACGGCCATGAATATGATACTGTTTCCAATTTCCTTCATCATCATGTCCTGATGAATATGCATCAAATGAACTGGCCATAACTAATGTTTTAGCTCCGATGAACATACAATAGGATTTTGTCTTGCATCCCAGATTCAGACTTGTTTCTTTGATATCTTCCTGATACATTGTGAGATTAAAATCTGATTGCATCATGTAACTTCCGATGGTTGAATCAAGAAATGTTCCATTATCATTAACGGCCACATTACCGTTAATATGTTTAAATCTTGCTACAGTAACACGGCCATTTCTTAAGCTATTTCCTGAAGCAAATGTTGTATATAAACTACTTGGATTTCCCCCGCCAATGTTTGGAACGAATCTGGCTCTTAAAAATCTGCCGTTATCTGTTGAGTCATTGTTGATACTTAAACCTGAGTAGTTCATGAAATATTGTGAGTATGTATCATAGTTTGCATCAAACATCAGCACTTCACTTCCAGTTGTTAAAGTGCTTGAGAATGTAGTTGATCTGTCATAAACATCCAGCAATAGTTTTGTAGTTTGGGAGATCTTACCTGTTGGAATTCTCACAAGTATTGCTGCAGGTTGTGAACCATATGCTGGAATGTATAATACCCGGCATTCTGTTTTGTCCAGGGTTTTGATTTTCAGGTTTTTCAAGTCAATTCTGAAAAGATTAGAATAAGAACTACTTGCCAGATTATCTAAATAGATGTAATCATAGTTTCCCGAATAGCTACCGCTCCTTTGATTGTAATTACTCATCACGATGTTTATTTGTAATTCATCTTGCAATGTCATGATTTAATTTTTATTATTTAATTTATATAAATAATATAATAAAAAATGTAATATTACATATTCGCATTAACGATTTCAACACCCAATCAAATTAAAATAATATTAACACCAACCATTTATTAACGGAAACTAGTTTTTTGAAAAGGAGCAAATACGGAGCATTAGAAGCAAATCCAGTTTTTCTAACAATAATTTCTACAAGATTAACATGAAACTATTTTTTTACAATATTTTACTAGTAATATTACAAAAACATTTAATGATTATAGGAGAATATTGCAAACATGTTTTTATCTCCTTTTTTGATGTGTGTAAAAATTTAAATAAAAAAAAATATAAAATTTAAGATAGGTGGAGGAGTAATTTTTTTACTCCCATCTATTTTTTAAGATTGTAGTTAGTAGTTCTATCAGAGCAGATATTAGATTTAGAACTCCTGCAATCAATATTATTAATTGACTGTCACCAATGCATCAATTTCCATACAGACTTATTTCAAAAAAATTAACACTCCCACATTATTATCCCATCCGTAAAAAATATATGTCATAAAATAAATACATAAAACTTTATTACTATTCAATTATAAAGGAGTGTAAATTTGAAGAATTTAAATAAATTTTTATGTATATTAATATTTTTTTGTTTTATAATTTGTTTAAACTGCACCTATGCAGTTTCAGACAATGCAGTCGAAAATGATACGTTAAGCGTCGATTATCAATCAGATGATATCTATTCTGATAGTATTGAGGTTTCATCAGATGACAATCATGTTGATGAAAAAATTAAAAATTCAGAGGTTAAAATTAAAAACAATATCTCAAAACCTAATAATATTATAAAAAAAGCTAGTTCTACAGTTAAAACAACAATTACTGCAAAAGATGTGACCAAATATTACCAAGATGGAACTACACTTAAAGCTTATTTGAAAAACTCAAAAGGCAAAGTATTAACAGGGAAAAAGATTACAGTCACTTATTCTGGTAAAACTTACTCACGTACAACCGATTCCAAAGGCTGTGTCAGTTGGAATGTACAAAAAGGACCAGGAACATACTCCGTGAAATTCACATTCAAAGCAAGCGGATACCAAACAAGCAGCAAAACAGCAAAAGTCACAGTAAAAAAAATGCCAACAACATTAACCGCAAATAATCTTGCATTCACATATGGTGATGGCAACAATAAGTTAAAAGCGACACTAAAAGATAAAAATGGAAAGGTTTTAGCAGATAAAACTGTTGTTTTTAATTTTAATGGTAAAAACTATAATCAAAAAACTGATTCCAAAGGAGTAGCAACTCTAACAATTGGAGCCGGACCAAAAAAATACACAACAACAATATCATTTACAAATTCAAATTATGTAACAAGTAAAAAGACAGTAACCGTAACAGTCAACAGTATCCCCACAAGTTTAACAGTGAGTGATTTAACTTGTAATTATGATGACAGCAATACATACTTATATGCAACTTTAAAAGACACCAAGAACAATAAATTTTTAAGTGGGCAAACCATCACATTTAAAATCAATGATAAATGTACAAATGTAGTTAGTGACAGTAATGGGCGAGCAGGAATTAAAATAGAAGAGAAACCTGGAACCTATAATGTTGAGGTTTCATTTGCTAAAAGTCCATATGCAAGCGTTAGTAAAAAGATTAATGTAAATATAATATCATTTCACCCAACAGTGAATTATGATGGGGGATTCTACAATAACTCTTATCTAAATTTATCATTAAACATAAATAATGCTAAATTAATTAAATATAGCTGGGACAATAATAATTGGAACCAAACTACTAAATCAAAGACATTTATCTTAACAAATGGCATTTATGATTTATATTACAGCAACGGAACCGGCAGCATTTACCATGAACATTATATAATTGACAATAAACATCCACTCGTTTGGAGCAATCTGGATTCAGATTTATATAGTTCACCCATTCTTGTAAATTTGACTAGCTGGGATAATCTTGATCAAAACCCGAAAATTTATTATTCATTAAATGAAACAAATTTCAGATTATATGAAAATATATTAAGTATTTCCAAAACTACCTCTTTACGATTTTATGCAATTGATTTTAATGGGCATAAAAGTGAATTAATAACCTGCAATTACATTTTTGAAAAAGTAGGTAATTTAAATTCAGGTAAAGGATACACAACAATTCAATCAGCAATTGATAATGCAAATACTCATAATGGAGACGTAATTAAAATTAGTGAAGGTTTATATAATGAACAAATAACTGTAAATAAATTTATCAATTTAATAGCAATTAACGCCACATTACAAGGCATAGACTCTACTCATCCAGTTATTGGAGTTACCAATGGAGGAAGCAATAGCGTTATTCGTGGATTTAAAATTAAGGATTCAACTTTTGGAATTGTAATTTATCAAGCAGAAAATGTTACTCTCATTAATAATCAATTTATTAATGTAGTTAGTTCTATAGAAACTGATTGTGATACAAATACTTTGATTGCTTATAATTCAATTGATTCAAATAAGTTCATAAATTCCATGAGCGGCATAAGTGTTAGAAAATCCGATAATCTTATGATTTTAAATAATAATATATTATTAAATTCTAATAGGGGTGCCGGAGGGATTCTTGTTTTAAATAATACTTCAAATAATATTTCAATTGTTAACAACAATATTATCAATAAAAACAAGTTAAATGGTATTGGATTATATATTCTTTGTCCGAATATAAATATAAATTCCAATAATATTTCAGATTTTGATACAGGATTATATGTAATCTCTTATAACTCCCACGTGCTTTATAATGAATTTAAAAACAATAAATATGGAGTATTCTTAAGAGTTTCAGTTAACAATACTTATGCTTTTAATAATATTCATGATAATAAATTATGCGGTTTTGTTTTAGACACCTCCCTTTTATCATATGCGGATTCATTTTATTTAAATAGATTATGTGATAATGGCCAATATGATTTTTATTCCGAAGCAAATTGCTCTTATGTTATAGATAATAACTGGTGGGGAGAAAATACGCCTAAAATTTCTACAAGCCGCAATGTTCTTGCTAATATTTATAATGCTACTGGAAATTTAATAATGAACACATGGATGGTTGCACATTTATTTTCATCATCTTATAAAGTAAATGAATATAGTCAAATTGAAAGAGCTAAATTCTATGTTGATTTAACTTATAATAATTTGGGAAATAAATTATCTTCATTAGGATATATTCCAGATAATCTTGAATCTTTTATTTCTGTATTTAATGTTGATGGAAATAAAAAGTTTAATACAACTTATTTAAAAGACGGAAAAGCATTTGTTGATTTTGAATTAAGTAGTTTATTTGCAAACCATGACCACATTTCAGTTATGGCTATTTTTGATAATGAAAAAATTGTTAACACATTTAATAAGAATGCAACAATAGACATAACATTATTTTCATCTGCATGGGACGTTGAAAATAATTATTTTGTAAACAAAACATATCATATCCCATTTAGTAATAATGCCTCTTGGATTACTTTTAGTTGGGGTGAAACAGGATTATATTCTGGTAAAATTTATATGATAGTTAATGGAGAAATTATTGATGAAATTAATATCAACAATCTTTTTTACCAATATTTTAAAAATAATTATTCAACAAAGGTTTTTGAAGCCATTAAATTTTTAAATAATGTTTTTGCAAGTATGAAAGAAGGTGTTTGGGAACCTAATGGTTATTATTTAAGTTTTGCAAAAGCAGCAAATATTAATCCAAGTAATGTTAATTTAGTTTATAATAGATTCTTAAATTATCTTCAATTGGATTATAAACTAACGGATTCAGAATTAGATTTCGTTAAAAATTATAATGGTTATTTTATTGATATGATTGAGATGATTGTTGATTATCATGGCGATGTAACTCCAGACATTAATTTTGAATATGAAGGAAACCCTAAACTGTTAAATCCACCATCCAGCTATGCTTACCGTATAAGCAATATTTATTACACAGATATTGAAGATGAAAACAATATTAGCATTGGTTATGAAGGCATGCGCAGTTTTGCAGTTGTAAAAAACAATTTAACAAATACTGATTTACGTTATTGGTTAGATCAAAAAGAATTATATGAACCTGGTTTGATGAAAGCAGCTTATGGTACTTTCTTAACACCATTAATTGTGATTTACGAAAATGATCGTGTTGCTGATGAATCTTCAAACAAGTTTAATGTAACTTGGAATCGTATTAGTCCAGCATGTGTTTCATTATGTAATGACTATAATAGTTTGTACATCACTGGTGAATCAGACCACAATATGGGTCGTGAAGCCATAGGAAACCTTAGTAATGTTTGGAAGTTTAACTTTGCAACAAGTTTCAGTTTCAGCCTTATTGAGCAGTTGGTTGGCAATAATGTATGGAATACAACCGTTATTGGCAGTGTTACTCTTGGTTTGATTGAGAGCTATTTGAATAATGGAACTTTGGAGATAATCACAAGTAATGGTTATACTTTTATTAAACATGAAGACAATAATAATACTTTGTTATTTTTAGAATTGGAAACTGGTATTATACGAGATTGTTTCAGTTATTATGGTTTATTGGGAACAATGCCTTGTTATCATGACAATATTACTGAAAATGCATGGAACTATGGGACAAATTTATTAAATCATGACAGTAAAGAATACAAAGATTTGATTATTATTTCTAACTATTCAACAAATGTTTCAGATACCATGAATTCAAATTCAAATTCAATATTTGATCTTTTAGTTGAGGGATATGATTTTTTAAAAGATATAGACTGGAATGAATTTTTTATAAATTTTGCAATTGGTTTTGTAGGTAGTGAAATGGTTTCAATTAGTATCCTCGGTCTTGCTACAGGAATTGAAAGTTCATCACCATATTTAATTATTGGCAGTATTTCTTTAGCACTCACAGGAGAATCACTTATTCTTTATTCTGACGGATGGTTTGATGGTGAAATAACTATAATCGATTTTATTTTTGGTGTTGTTGATTCAATATTAGCAATAAATCCTACAGGAGGATCATTTAACATCATTTCCAAATCAACAAAAGTTATCATTGAAAAAGCAATTGTTAAAACAAATGTACAATTTTTAAAAAAATATTCAATAAAAATTACTAAAAAATATATTCAAATTGGTTCTAAAAAGTTCCATATTCCTAATGACCCCACCATAGATAGTATTTATAATATCATTAACAACGATTATTACAGAGAATTTATTAAATTATTCATTAATGAAGAATATAATAAAGGTGATTAATTTGCTTGAAAAATTAATTAAAAATATTAGTAAGGATTGGTCAATTTTAGATAAAAATGAATTAAAATATTATATGATTTCAGGATCCATTTTTTTAGAACTAATTGGACTTGTTATATCAATAGTTTTATATCTGATTCTAGATTTGCCTTTTTCATTTGTGAGTTATGTGATAATGGGTTTTACGATTCTTACAATATTATCCGCAGCCATTGTTTATAATCGTGATTATCTTGATAAAAAATATGGATTATTTTATAATGAATATAAAGGATTATCTTATCAAGGACTAGTCTTATTTTTCATACCTACGAGTATTGCTTTTGCGTTTATAATTTTTCCAATGGGTTTAAACCAAGGAGGAATATACTCTGCTATTTCATTTAGTTTATCAGCCCTATATCCTGCATTTTTCATGTTTTTAAGAATGAACATATATAAAAATGAGAATAGCCGTGAGATATTAACCGAAGATGAAAACGGGAATAAAATCACAGAACAAGTGATTGGATATCATCCAGGAATTTATTATATTTTTGGGAGTCTTATAAGTTGCCATATCATAGGATTTTCATTAATGAAAGTTATAACAAGCATTGTGGAAAGTAATTTAAATATAATTTATCTAATTTACTTTATTTGTTCATTACTAATTGTATCATTCATATTATCCCCAGATATAGCAAATAAAATATTGCCTTTTGAATTAAAAAGGAGCAATGGGTTAAAAAAATTCTTGATAATTGGAATAATACTTATGACAATAATGAGTATATTCTTTGTAAGTTGGTAAAAACATGATTGATATAAAATCTATGCAAATGACATGAAATAAATAATTTTATGGAGAGCAATTTAAGTTAACAATACTTATTTCAACTTCAAATCCTCCATACTATTTGATAAAATAAATAACTATATTATAGTGAGGAACCGACCCCCGCAGGTCGGTTCCGTAGGGTTAAGTTTATGAAAATAAGGTATATGAGGGGAAGCGAACACATCAACACTTCCCCTGAACTAAACAACGAGCAATTCAATGATTAAACACTATCTCCGGTGGAAAAAGCAAAAAACACCATCATAGCTAGATTCTGGTTCTATTGAATCCCATGTCCTTTAATATCTTATTGTATTCTTCACGAGTTGTAAATGAAGGTCCGTCCTCACTTCCAGTGCTTCCGGTTGATCCGGTTTCAATTACATCACCGGAGTTCTGGGGATTTCTTCCTCCAGGTGTGGAACCGTCACTGGCAGCTTCAATTTTAATTCTCCTTTCAGCCAGTTTCTCCATAAGTTCCATATCAACATCACCAGACAATAATTTATCGATTATCTCCTTGTCCTGCTGGTTCTCATTGTAGTTAAAGTTGTACTTGGCTTCGTACTCTTTAATCTTCCTTTCGTTTTCATGTTTTCTAAGTTCAGACAGTTCATTTAGGATGTCTTCCTTATTGTCTATGAATTCCTTATTCTCTTCAATAGCTTTTTTAATCTCTTCATATTTTTCAGATTCCTCTTTTAAGCTATTGATTTCATCCTGCAGTTTTCCGATTTCAGCATCCTTCCCCTGCAATTTTTCCAGGAGTAAATTGGTTGCAACATTAACATCCTGATTTTCACTAGTAGGCGGCTGTGGTGCAGGTTCAGGATTTCCAGTTGCACCTGTTTCACCGGTCTCTCCGGTTTGGCCAGTTATTTCAGAATTCAGCAATGTAATTTTTCTTGGGTTTTTGGTTACGCCAACATCTATTAGGTTCATAGTATCAATTCCAAATGAATCTCCGTTATCTTTCAGTAAAACATCAACTTTAGGGGACAGTCCTTTGCCCTTCATGTCAAGCTCATCCGGAAGGTCAATGAATAGCTTTCCCTTATCCTCTTCAAACACGATATTGTTTCCAATGCCTATGTAGACCTTGTCGTGCTCTGAGGTTAAAGGGATTCCTCCACGGTAGTTTTCAGCAATCTGTCTTAAATCATCACTTGTCCATTTGACAGGTTTGTTGAGACGCCTGTCCAGATCCGAATAGTCATAGAGTCCGACTTCAAAAAGTTCATGTTTCATGTTATCACATTTTATTATAAGATTTATTATATAATTTATTACTTATTTTATATAAACTTTTATTATATTTCAACACGTCTGTTCTGATGAAAATATTAATTAATGATAAAAAATAGAATATTAAAAGTTGTAAAATTAATTCAAATTTGGTTTTTATCATATCTTATATTTATATTAATGAAAGTGGAGATTTAGGAACTAAACAGGGCAGTTCAAAGTATTTTGTCATGGCTGCCATCAAAGTTGAGGATTCAAAAAAGCTAGAAAAGATAATTAAGAAAACCAGACGAAGTTTTACAAAGAAAATGCTGACTTCCAATGAAATCAAAGGTGGAAATCTTCCATATGATTTAAAAATTAAAATCCTTAAAAAATTAAAAAACATAGACTATGAAGTTTACATAATCGTTTTTGACAAAGAAAACAGATATAAAATCGGATATGGAGACAATAAAAAAGCCTACGATATTTTAGCTTCAAGGTTAGCTGAATTGATTAACATTGACAAACCTACTTTCATATTCATTGACAAATCAAAAAACAAACAGGAAGAGATTGATAGTTTCAATGAACTCTTTTTAAATAATTTAAATAATATTAAAAAACAGCCGATTAAGATAGAACATGCCGATTCAATGCATTACAAAGGTCTGCAGATGGCTGATTTGATTTCATGGTCAACTTTTCAAAATTTTGAAAATGACAATCATGAATTTTTAGATATGATAAAAAATAAGGTAGTAAAATTAGTATATGAAAATTAGAAGTGATTTGATGAATGATAGAAGAACCCGTATACCACCTAATTCGCCCCTCGTCGAGACAAGGATATACAGGCTGAACTTCAAAAGAAGTTTTTACCTTCTATAATATTCAAGTTATATTATGTATGCTATTGCATATAAATATTTGCTAAGTGACATGTTTATATTTCAACACCACTGTCGCTGATAATCCTTTCACCTACAGGCTGTTCCTCTTCGAAGTTGGTTAAATAATTCTTGTAGATTTCATCACCTTCAGCAGTAAGTTCCATAATGTATCTTAATACATCATCTCTTGAATAGCTGAAATAGATATTCAATGTTTCATCAATGCCCATAAGTTCCAGCTGCATATTCAACAGCTGATTGCAGTATTTCAATACCCATTTCTGGTCATTGGCCACATTAACGATAAACCCTGTAATGGCCGAGTCGTTGATGTATTCTGCAACGTTCTGATTGGATCTTTCATTACCTGCCTGAGACTGTGGAGTTACAAATGTCCTCAGGATATTGTTTCTAAAAATCTCGGTCTGTCTTGTATAGTCTGACTGGTAGTTGTTACCGCCCAAGATTTTGGATTCAATTCCCGGAGGCACAATAGCCACATTGCTGTCAGCCGTAGTTCCGTAATCTGCATACAGGTTTTCCTTTGCAGTTGAAGAGAGCTCCATAATGTACGGACGGCCGTTTGCATCAAGTGAAGGCTTGACTTCAATGATATTGTCCTTGTTGATTCTCTCGACCTGATTTCTCTCCAAGTTACATTTATGATAGATGTCATCAAGGCAATTCAGGATAATGCTCTGGGCTTCCGAGTATATTTCATTGTACATGAAGTTGATTACCTGTTCCGGTTCGTACTTGACTGTTAATGTTCCCTCTTCAACGCTTACATAGTTGTTGAAGTCCTCCGGAGTTCCGTTTACAACATCCTTCGGCATTTCATGAAGATACAGCTGCACCTCATTGTCATCATTGAATTCCTTTTTCAATCCGTAGCCATGGGCACCTATTTCAAGAAATATAGGCTTGATGTATTTTCCTATGCTTTTGTCCCACCTCTCGACAGGCTTGATTAGTCCTTCACCGTCAACCATTCCTCCCTGCAATATCTCTTTAGCAACCTGGCGGATGTCGATTTTTCTTGCCCAAAGGATTAAAGTGAGCTTCTGCTCCTTGGAGAGCCTGTTTTCCTTGTCAACCAATACCACATTAACGTTAGCCTTATCAATTCTGTTTTTCAGAATACCTGAAGTGTAGCCGTCAAGCTTGACAGCATAACGGGCATTTGCTATTGTCTTGTTGATTACTGGCGGAAGTGCATCAACTAAGTCAAGGCCTGTGTTTATTCCGTCAGTTCTAGGCTGCCTTTCATCCTCGCCCCAATAGCTGCACTTGGTGTTGTACTGTTCGACCCTATTATTCAATAGTCTAGTTTTTATGAAAGAAGTAATTCCCATAATAATCATTTCCAAATATATTTATTATATTATTTATTATATTTTTTATATAAAATAAGTAATATACTTATTGAGAATAACTATTATAATATTTGCAAAAATCTCAAAAAAAGTAAAATGATAGTTTTAGTTGATAAATTTTATAATTGATATAGACCATCATTTAATAAACAACTAATTTAAAAATCAAATAAAGTTGTTTGTTTAGGTTCAATATATCTTATTACCTTTGTTTCAATTAGATTATCCTCTTCCTTAAGATGTCCAAGCAATAATGGCGATTTCTCATCATGCAGTTTTATAACATTTTTGGGAATTTCAGGTTTCCGGTTAGCATAGCAATATTTACATTCACTTAAACAGGAATTATATGCTCCTATGTCTCTTGATGGAATGCAGTGACAGTTTTCTCTAATTTCAGTTCCTTTAACATTTTTATAGACTACACCATGAGCCTGCTCCAAAATTTCACGAGTGGTGCATCCTGCAGCATGTATACCATATTTTTCATAGCTTTCATTTGTTGCACATGATTGAGTGTAAAGATTATATCTCTCTGATATCTCACCAATCCCTTTCAATAGCTTCACTTTATCTTCCTCAGCAAGCGGAATTATCTCAGGCATGTTCTCTTCAACTTTTTTGTACATATCAACAAAGCTGAATATGCATCTGTAAACTAATGGTGAGATCTTTTCGGCCATATACTCAAAAGTTTCCAAATGTTTTTCAACAGTGTATTTTTCAGTAAGAAGTATCGGATCATATCTCCAGAGAATCTTGTTCCCACCAACAATATCAGATAATCTTTTCAACGTTTTAATAGATTGATTTATTGACGGGACTTTAGGTTCTATGTCCTTGCCGTATGCAGTAATCGTGTAGTTGCACAATATATTGTACTTTTCATCAATGTCACCTATATGTTTCAGTATAGGTTGGTAGTTCTTGGAGCAGAACAGAAGACAGTCCACATCTTCAGGCTTTAAGCTTAACTTATAAACATTCTCTCTTGCAAATGGATTTCTTGAATATGCATATCCATCTTCAAGCCTGTTCAATAGCCATGGAGTATAGTAGTTCACTATATCTGTTCTTCCGCCGACGTTTATTATCATGTTATCACTTACTATATCTGGCGACATTAACATTTCTTATTTGTGTTTTGACCAGCCTTATGTAACCACTTCTGATAAATAATAACTGTTCAAGACAACATTTTTATTTCTATACATTCACCAATGTTTTTATTTTATATCTGAATATATGTTAAAATTCTACGATTTGAACGAATTTCCAAAACTTTAATTATTGAGGAAGAATAATATTATTATTTGTAGTGAGAGAAAAGTAGTAGATAATTTCGTTACTATTGGCATAACAATATTTGCATCCATGCATACAAGTGTTATATAATCCAATATCCCTTCCCATTAAACAGTTGCATTCTCGATTGTGATATTTTCCTTTAGGCACTTTTAGATTATTTCCAATAGCCTTTTCCAGCACCTGCTGGGTCATGCATCCTGATGAATCGAAACCGAACTGGTCAAGCAATGTGCCCTCAACACAGGTTTTCATCTGAATGCCGTATTCATTTGCAATCCTTGCGAAATTTTCGCCAATGATTAAGCGTTCCTCAGTTGTAACTTCACTGGCTTCAGGAAAGTTCCTCAAAACCTTCTGATACAAATCAATGAAGCTGATTGTGCAATCCAAAGTATACTGATATAATTCTGAAGCCATTTCCTCAAACTTATCAATGTGAAAGTCAAGGGAATACTTTTCTGTAATGAAAATCGGGTCATATCTCCAGGAAACGCAGTCTCTTCCTAAAGCTTCAGAAAGCTCCTTAAATGTGTCTATAACTCTCTTATAATTTGGAACATTAACTTCAATGTCTCGATCATAAGGATTTATTGTGGTAAACCAGAATTGCCTGTAATCGGATAGCCTATCCAAATCTTTCACCAGGGGCTTCGGATTTTTAGAGCAGAAGCATATGACATCTACTGTCTTAGGGTCGAAATTATACTTATACATCTGATTGTTATAGGGATTCTTGCTGATTACAAAACCCTCATCAATCCTGTTCAGGAACCATTTTGAATAAAAAGCGGGAATGTCGGTTCTTGTGCCTGTATTGAGTATCATGAAAAAAAAGAAAAAAGTAAAAGAGATTTATAAATCTCTTCCGAAAATGTGTACAGCTGCAGTACCTCCGGTACCACCGATGTTGTGAGTCATACCGATTTCTGCACCGTCCACTTGACGTTTGCCGGCTTCTCCTCTGAGTTGCCATACGACTTCAGCAGCCTGAGCGATACCTGTGGCACCTAATGGGTGTCCACGTGCTTTAAGACCACCGGAAGTGTTGATTGGGAAGTCACCATCGATTTCAGTTTGTCCTTCTTCAATAGCTATTCCACCTTTACCTTTTTCGGCAAATCCTAAGTCCTCAACAGCCAAAAGACCGTTGATGGAGAAACAGTCGTGCACTTCAGTCAAGTCAATGTCTTTTGTTGTAACTCCTGCCATTTCATAAGCCTTTCTGGAAGCCACTTTTGTAGATTCAATGGTAGTGATATCTTTTCTGTCGTGTAAGGTCAATGTTCCAGAAGCTTGTGCGGAAGCTTTTACGTAAATTGGAGTGTCAGTGTACTTTTTAGCGTCTTCAGCAGGCACCATTACGATTGCGGCTGCTCCGTCACTTACAGGGGAACAGTCTAAAAGTGTCAATGGGTCTGCAACCATTGTTGAATTGATTACCTTATCAACTGTAACCTCAAATGGGAACTGTGCATTTGGGTTTTTGGATGCGTTCTTGTGGTTTACAACTGAAAACTGTGCCAATTGTTCACGGGTGGTTCCGTATTCGTACATGTGCCTTTTTGCAATCATCGCATACAATGATGGGAAAGTAGCGCCCTGTTGAGCTTCCCATTCCTGGTCTGATGCGGTTGCAATAGCTGGTGTTGCATCGACAACGTCAGTCATCTTTTCCACACCTGCGGAAATTACAACATCATGGAAACCTGATGCAACGGCCATGATTCCTTGTCTTAACGCAAGTCCACCTGATGCACAAGCGGCTTCTACCCTTGTGGTTGGAACCGGGTTAAGACCCACATGGTCAGAGATAAGTGCTGCAATGTGTTCCTGTTCTACAAAGAGTCCTGAGGACATGTTTCCAACGAACATTGCTTCAATATCGTCACCGTCAATTCCTGCATCAACCAAAGCCTTCACTCCAGCTTCTGCAATTAAATCTCTAAAGGATGAATCCCATAATTCACCGAATTTTGTTTGTGATACTCCTATAATCGCAACATCTCTCATTTTCAAGCCCCCTTACATTTTAATTTTACCTTTGAATTTAGCGTACACAGCATAATCAACATAGGTCTTTTGATCAATGATGCTTTGTGTTTTTGGAGCTAATTCTCTTCTTTCAACTATTTCATCTTTAACTGTAATGGTGAAACCATCACTTCCCGCACCTGATCCGTATGAGATTACAAAAATGTTATCTCCAGGTTCAGCCACGTCCAAAATGTTGGATAAAGCCAATGGTACCGCACCGGAATAAGTGTTTCCAATGTTAGGAGTCAATAATCCTTGTTTGATTTGTTCGGAAGTGAATCCTAATTTTTTACCTGCCCTAAGGTAGAACTTACCGTTAGGCTGGTGGAAACATGCGTAATCATAATCTTCAGGTTTTGTGTCGGTTTCCTCAAAGAGCATTTTTGCAGCACTTAAAACGTGCTTGAAGTATGCTGGCTCTCCTGTGAAACGTCCACCGTGAGATGGGTAGTCCTGACCTTCCCTTCTGTAGAAGTCGGGAGTGTCTGTTGTGAAACTGCATGTATGGTTAATGTCAGCAATTGTATTGTCCTTACCTATGACATAAGCAGCTCCTCCGGCAGATGCAGTGTATTCCAAAGCATCCCCTGGTGCTCCCTGTGATGTGTCAGCACCGATTGCCAATCCGTATTCAATCATGCCGGATTCGACTAATCCCATAGTCATTTGAATGCCTGCGGTTCCTGCCTTACATGCGAATTCCAAATCTGCAGCGGTCAACTTTGGAGTTGCACAGACCGCTTCTGCTACGATTGAAGCGGTTGGTTTTACTGCGTATGGGTGTGATTCGGATCCGACATAAACGGCACCAATCTTACTTGGGTCAATTTGAGCTCTTGCAAGTGCGTATCTTGCAGCGGTTACTGCAATGGTTGCAGTGTCTTCATCAGGAGAAGGTACGGATTTTTCATTAACGACCAATCCATTTGATAAAGCTACAGGGTCATCACCCCATACTTTAGCAATCTCTTCTACCTTTATTCTATATGATGGCACGTGTGCCCCATATCCTACTATTCCTACCATTAAATCACCTTAAATTATAATCTTAAAAGAAATTAAATATTAATTTAATTATAAATATTATATTTTTATTATTATATAAAATTAACTAAAATAGGAGTATTTTTTAAACAAAAAAAGAATTTTAAAAAAAGAATGAGATACAAGATGCAGTCGCCGGGATTCGAACCCGGGTTGTAGGCTTGGAAGGCCCAAGTAATAACCAGACTATACCACGACTGCATATAAAAAATGCGGCGTCCGGGATTTGAACCCGGGTCTCTAACGTGGCAGGCTAGAGTCTTAACCAGGCTGGACTAACACCGCATGAAAACTAACAACAAATAAACTTATGTTTTAATTATATATAAAGGTTTCGTTATTATTAAAAAAAATGAAAAAAATTAGATTTTTATTGCTGTAATGCAAATCCAATCATTTTCCTCATCAATATATGCCTTGAAATCCTTGAAACCTGTCTTTTCAAGGGATTCCCTTAAAACATCTTCGGAATATATCTTCATGTCCAGGAGTTCCACAAGATCATCGTATTTTTCCATCTCTCCTTCACGATAAACCGCTTCATTACAGAAAAACACCAATCCACCTTTTTTAAGAACCCTGTTGACTTCAGCAAGGTCGTTGATGAAATCCGGCCAGAAGTAAATTGTTTCAAAGCCGGTCACAATGTCAAATGTCTCATCATAGAACGGCATGTCTGAAACGGATGCCTGAAGCACGTTGACGATTCCCCTGTCAATGGCCTCCTGGTTCAGCTTGATTGACTTTTCAACGCTCACCTCTGAATAGTCTATTCCGACAACCCTTCCGTTATCGGAAATCTGTTCGGCGAACCTTTCAATGTTTCTTCCACCGCCACAGCCAATATCAAGGATTTTGCTGTCTTCTTGGATTTCAAAATGGGTCACTCCCCAGCTTGCCATGGACTCATGGGACTTGTTCATTCTGTCAAGGATCTGATGGCCCAGCTCGCCCACCGGCTTTCTGGCGTTCTTGATCAATTCCTTATCCTCAATGTGATGACCTGTATTCACCTTATCGTTTTCACTCATCGAATCACCTATTTTTTCATTCCTTTACGTGTCTTGATGGCCTGTCCTGTGTTGAACTGGGAAATTTCGCATGCCCCAAGCATTGCCTTACCGTATGCAAGGAGCTTGTCCTCCTCATTGACTACCAAGACCTCATCCCTAGCGCGGATGTTCTCATCACATTCAACCACGAACTTACAGAACACGCTTTTTCCTTCAAGTGCGAATGGTTCTGAGTCCTTGTTGACAACCACCCTGTTTTGAGGGTACGGCATCTTGTTGTGGAGCCTTTTTGCTCCCTCTTTTGACAGTATCAGGTATGAGTCTGATGCCCTCATGTTGACAATCAGGACCTTTCCGTCGTAGATGTGCCTGATTTTTCCTGTCTTCTTACTCTTTTCTATGTTGATGTTGCCTGTAAAGAGTGCCTCGCCGGCGCCAACACCGAACTGGTAGTCGGCTATCGCCTTGACCTTCTTGACGTCATCCTTGGCGTACCTGATGTCTTGTGATGACTCGTACTTGTCATATAGGCCTATGTCCAGGTCCTTGATGACCCTTGAATGTATCAGCACCTGGTCGTAGTATTCCACAAACTCGTTTATGAAATCCTCGATGAACTCTATGCTGTCGACGTCACGGGTTTTAGGAGAGTCGTTCTGGCTCAACGGGTAGACCTCGTCGATTTCCAATGGTATCAATCCGAAAGGAATGTCCAGCACCATGAAGTCTGCATCGTCCAGGTCTATCTCATGCTGTTCGCCGTAGATGTAGAACTCGCCGAGTTTTCCTGTTGTGAATTTTGAGTAAGGTTTTCTTGTTGGAGGAAGAATTATCAAGTCACGCTTTTTAGGCATTTCCCTGAGCTTTTCAAGGTGCCTAATCACTTCAGGCCTAAGCAGGGATTCCGGTCCTGTGTAGAAGAATGCTGACTTTTTGCTTCTTGGGTCGTACTTCTCCAGGTCCCTTGAGTACAGTCCCAATTGCCTTCTTGCCTCAAGAAGTGCCGGATGTGCACGGCAGCGCTCTTCCACGAGTTCCATCAGACTTCCGTCATATATTGCCTGTCTGATAAGTCTCAATTCAGCAAATGACACGTGAAGGTTGTGCTGAGCTATCAGGTCCCTTCTTTGCTCTTTTGGCATTGCCCTTAAGTCATCTGGAGTGTATTTGGTGCATACCTCACATGAGCATGGCATTTCCTGAAGGTTCTCAAGCTTGTATGTTCCCCTTGTGGACAAAAGCCTGTCATCCTCTGCATAAAGGATGTATGCCGCTGAATCGAAAAGGTCACATCCCATCGCAACACATAATGCGAAAATCATAGGGTGGCCCGCTCCCATGAGGTGGCGGGGTGTGTCGTCTCCCAGTTCCTTCATTGAATTCATCACGACATCAACGAGGTCCCTGTAGTGGTATGACTCCATAAGAGGAACGACCGCTCCAATCGGGTAGAGGTCAGCGTCCAGCTTAGTGAGTTCCCTTGCACATTCACGCCTCAAGTCAAGGTATGTTGAGCCCTGGACAACGGAGTTGAGAAGCATCTCAATGTTGTTTTCCTTCTTGAACTCAACAGCTTCGCGTGCCCTTTCAAGGGTGATTTCCATATCGCTTTCCGCCTTTTCACGGTCGACGAATGGAGCTGTAGGAATGTCAAGGCTGGTTCCTATGTCGGTCTTGATCAGTTCCTGAAACTCAAGGACTTCCTTGTTGGTGATTTCAACGTCCCCGTACACTGAAAGCTGGAAGGATCCTGAATCGGTCATTATCGGTCCGTCGAAATTGATGAGCTTATGTATGCCCTCCTCGACCGCCTTGGCCTTTAGGTCTTCATCCTTATAAATTAGATAAGCGTTGGTTATTACGATGTCCGCACCGTATTTGGCAACATCCACCGCCTGTTTTCTCGGATGGATAACCGGCATCAGTGCGGGTGTTTTAACGTCACCGTGTTTGGTTTTCAAGACTCCAACACGGCCCATATTATCTTTTGCTTTAATTTCAAACATTTATTTTACCTTACTATTTTTATTAAAGTTAAATTTAAATTAAAAATTATATAAATTTTGCTCAAGGATTTGGTAAGAATTGATTTTGACTTAGAAAAAAAAGAAAAAAATTGGGTTAAGTAGATACTTAACCAATTTCACAGCGTCTGCATACAAATATATAGGGAGTTTACAATAATACTTTTCGACATGCAAAGACGGGAGGAATTTTCGCATGTTTTTCCTGCAGACACCATTTTGCCATGAGCACTACATTGCGATTTGAATTATTTTCAGGAGAAATTCATTTTTGCACCAGCAACCTTCAGATTAGCCATTAGGGATATGATTAACCTCTCAGATTACCAGCTGAACTTTCATGTTTCAATCCGTATAGCCCATAGCTTTTTGTGTTTTTTCCTTGAATATATGTTTCTATTTGAGTTTTAACATCATCATGATCTTGCAACGTTACACACAGATTTGCAAAACCATGGTTGGTCACATATTTTAAAGACATTTGATCGTCCCATCCATATCCGCAAATTGAGGATACTTCAGACAAAGCAGTTTTGGAAAAATGCTTCGGACAACCGTGAACTGTTAAGATTCACAATTGCCAATATACTATTATTAGAAGTAGTATATAAATGCCTATGTTGAAAAAATGTTACAACTAAACAATTATTATTGATGAAGACCTAAAATGTTATCTAGATACAATGAGTTATGAAGACGATGCCCGAATAATCAGCGACGACATTTTTGAATTGGTCAATGAATGTTTCCGTCAGGAAAGAAGTACCCGAAATATTGAAAGTAGAGTTAATTTTTTTGATACTTACAATGATTACTTTGTTTTAACGGATGATGGATCCTATTCTATTAATTCAAAGGAAATAAATCATAAAGTTGAAACGCTACATACATCTACAGGAGCAATAAGTGAGTCATTTGAGAAATTCATCAAGCCGATGAAATTCGACTACTCCTCAGACATTGCCGTTTTGGACATATGTGCAGGATTGGGCTACAATTCATCAGCTGCAATAGCTGACTTCATTAAAAACTCAAATGCCAACCTCACCATAGATATGGTTGAAATATCAAAGGCAACATTCGCCTGCGGACTTCTCGTGCCTTCACCGATACCTGAACATGACATAACCAAAAGGGCAATTGAGGATGAGCTCATAGCACAGGATTATGCTACATTGAGCCTTGAGGAAACAGAAATTCCAGAAAACATCAACATTAACGTGTACATTGAGGATGCAAGGCAGACCGTCCAGAATCTGGCTGACAACACCTATGACGCCATATTTCTCGACCCGTTCAGCCAAAACATGGCCCCCGAACTATTTTCTGTCGAATTTTTCAAGGAATTCAGACGCATAATCAAGGATGACGGAATAGTTGCAACCTATACCTCATCAGCGCCCGTTAGGGAAGGATTCATCGATGCGGGCTTCTACATTGGCCTGGGCCCGATATTCGGAAGAAAGCAGGGAGGAACACTTGCAAGCCCAAACCCCTCAATGCTTGAGCATTCCCTTCCGAGAAATGATGAGATAAGAATAGCATTGTCCGATGTCGGAATACCATTCAGGGACCCTGGATTGAACGGTTCAAGCGAGGACATCCTGGAGAGGAGAACCGAGGAAAGGCACAACGCACGTCACAACACCAGAATATCATCTGCTGTGAAAACACCGATATTTCTGGGCGATGAAATGGATGACGAGAAGCTGAAAAGACGCGTTGAGAGAAATCTTGCCAAGATGAACATTCCATCAACAACCTCCGACGAAGCCAGATACATCGTTGAAGTTGAGGATGACTATCATGAAAAACAGGACGGCGAGAACAATTCAACAAATCGCATTTTGGAAATGAAAAAAAGATTAAAAAAAGTAAAAAATGAGGAAATTATATTTTAATGTAATTTCCACTCTTAAGTATGTATGCCACTTCTTTTGAAGATGGTTCTGGACCCCAGATGACTGTCAAGTCCCTTCCGGAACCGTCATGGTTGTGTCCGAATATTGAGAAGTCACAGTCACAATCTATACAGAAGATATTGCCCTCTGCACTGCCTTGCTCCACCTTACCAGTGAAAGGGAATACTCCCTCATCGGCGGTTTCAGATCCCGCCCAGAATATGCCCCAGTAAATTTCATGGCTTCCACAGTACGGACAGGTCCTGTCGAATTCAGTCATGTAGAATTTATATCCATACGTGCTCTCTTCACCAGCGGCGGACGGTCTTCCGACCACTAGAAGGGTTCTTCCATCTTCTGAAACACCATACTGATTGTATGCAATTCCAGTTTCATGCCTGATGACGGAAATTTGCCTGGTTACAGAATAACCGGTATCCAAATCCTTACATACAACCTTGTATTTACCGATTGGCAAATTGAAAGCGACCTTAGCAATTCCCTTGGAATCGGTCTTGACTATATGCTCAACACCATTGATTGAAATCATCATCTTGGTGTTTTTTGCAACCTTACCGTTCTGCTGCAGGAGTGTTGCCTGATATGTTGAAGGAGTGTTTTCAATGGCTCCTATGTCAACAGCCTTGACGGAAGCCAGCTTGACTGTAACCTTCTTGCTCAATGTGTATTTGGTGTATGGGTCAACTGACTTGAAGACGTAAGTTCCCCTTTCCATCTTGAACTTGACGGTTGCAACACCATCTGAGTTGGTCTTGACAGTCTTTTTAGCACCATCAACATAAATGGTCATTTTCTTATTCTTGGCCAATTTACCGTCCGGCTTATGCAAAGTCACGGTGAACTTTGAAGTCTTGTCTGTAAATACTGTCATGGAATTTGCAGATAAAGGTTTCATGATTGTAATGGTATTTGTCTTTTTCTCACCGGTTTTCGGATTTATTGATATGATCTTATATGTTCCCGGTGCGAATCCTGCCGGAATTGACGCAACACCTTTACTGTTGGTTTTCTTGTATATATAATATCCTTTAACATAGAATTTGACATATTTCTTCTTAAGAACCTTGCCGTTGGCACCATAGAATTTGGCCTTGAACTTTTTAGAGCCTTTATAATACTTTTTCAAATCAGATGATGTAACTGATGACTTTACAGTTATGCTGTTTGAAATCTGATATCCGTTTGGATGTATTGCATAGACCACATATTTTCCTGGTTTCAAATCCAATGCAAGGCTTGCGACACCATTTGAATTTGTCTTTTTGGTATATGTCTTGCCGTTGAGCTTGAACTTGACCTCAGTGTTCTTTAATGGCTTGCCGTTGGAATCCAAGAAAGTTGCAGTGTATTTCTTTGCGCTCTTGTATGGCTTTGTAACATCCTGGCCCTTGATTACAGGCAATATTTTAATTTTGTTTGTAGTTGTTATATTGCCAAAAATAGCTGAAATTGTGTATGTTCCCGGATTCAAATCGATCTTCAGTGAAACCTGACCTGAAGAGTCTGTTGTCCTAACGAACTCTTCACCATTGAGTTTCAATGTGACATTTGTATTTTGAACCGGATTTTCATCGTCATACAGGGTTACCTTATAAGAGGAATCGCCCTTATAATACATACTGACATCGCTACCCTTTAGAGTGTAATTTTCCTGAGCAGCGTCAGTTTCATCTGCGGATAATACCTCTACATCAGCCGATGGAGGTTCCTCATCCAACTCACCTGCGGCCATGTCGTCAGTTGAGTTTGAGTCAACTGCAGCAACTGCTGATATTGACAACATGAAAACAAGTGTCATTAAAATTAAAGTAATTTTCTTATTAAACATAACGTTAACTCCATTTAACATTTGTTCGTGTTAAACTATTATTAGTTTAATGTATAAAAAGCTTTTGATTTTTAAAAAGAGCTTAATACTTTTAGATTTTAAAAAAATAAGTCAAAATAAGTTAATAATTAGTATAACAAGGTAAAACTGATTGGAATAATTATCAAAAGGCTAATTCCATCTGAAATGAATGTATTTTAAAAAGTCTTAAATGAAACTAACCAAAAGATATGAAAATTAATTAACATGAAGAATTGAGATTAGATATCAAGTCAAAAATCAAATTACTAAGTAGATATTGTTTGATTTTAAAAAAAGAAAATTTTATAGCTTAAAATTAATTTTTAAGCTATTATTCAACAGTTACACATTTCGCCAAATTCTTAGGCTTGTCAGGGTCGTGACCCTTTTCAAGAGTGATGTAATATGCTATCAGTTGCAATGGCACAATGTAGACCAGAGGCGCAATTATTTCCTTGACCTCAGCATTGATTCCGATTACGTCACTTGATTTTGCCTTGAGTGACTCGTCATCGGCAGATCCTATTGCAAGCACATTTGCTCCACGGGACTTGACCTCTTCCAGATTACTCATTGTCTTGAAGTAATTGTCTCCAGGAGGAATTACAACCACTACAGGAATTCCTTCGTCAATCAAGGCCAAAGGACCGTGCTTAAGCTCTCCTGCAGCATATCCTTCACCATGAATATATGTGATTTCCTTAAGCTTCAATGCACCCTCAAGTGCTGTAGGGTATGAGTAGCCCCTTCCGAGGTAGAAGAAGTCACGAGCATAATTATATCTTTTTGACAGTTCCTTGACCTGCTCAACGCTTTCCAATGCCTCATCAATGAAGTCCGGAACCTTGTCAAGCTCTTTTAGGAGTTCAGCATTTTTGGAAATCAATGCTGCAAAGAGATAAATTGCTGTCAGCTGTGCAACATATGTCTTGGTTGCGGCCACACCAATTTCAGGCCCTGCCTGTGTCTGGATGACATATTGGGCCCTTCTTGTTATTGATGAACCTGCCACATTGACTATTCCCAGTGTCTTGGATGTCTGGTTTGCAACGTCCAATGCCTTGAGTGAGTCTGCGGTTTCGCCTGATTGGGATATGAATATCACCAATGTGTCCTCATTCAAGGTATTAGCAGAGTATTTGAACTCTGATGCAAGAATTACATCTGTAGGAATACCCGCAAGGGATTCAATCAGATATTTTCCTGTCAGGGAAGCGTGGTATGATGTTCCGCAGGCAACAAAGCATATCCTTTGAAGGTCGCCCACATCATCGATTATTTCCTGAATGCTCTCCTTTTGAGTCAATGTGTTTCTGACGGCAGTTGCCTGTTCATTGATCTCCTTAATCATGAAATGGTCATAGCCTTCCTTCTCGGCCATTTCAGGTGTCCAGTTGATTGTGTCTATCTCCTTGTTGACCACATTGTCAAATTCGTCATGAACAACGACTCCATCCTTATCGATGATGACTATCTCTCCCTTTTCGGGATAGATTATGTCTCTTGCGTATTTAAGGATAGCAGGTGAGTCTGATGCAAGGTAATAGCCGTCCTGACCTATTCCAACAATCAGTGGGGAGTCCTTACGTGTTGCGACAATCTTGTCAGGTTCGTTTTTGGAGATTGCGGCTATTGCGTATGCCCCCTTAATGACATCGATTGTTTTTCTCACGGCATGCTCAAGGTCGAACTTTTCGGCCATGAACTTCTGAATCAGGTGAGGGATGACTTCAGTGTCTGTGTCTGATTTGAAAACATGCCCTTCAAGTATCAGCTTTTCCTTTATTTCCAAATAATTTTCAATAATTCCATTGTGAACCACCGCTATAGTGCTGTCTTCATCAACATGAGGGTGTGAGTTCAGTTTTGATGGGTCACCGTGTGTTGCCCATCTCACGTGTGCTATACCGAAGTTTCCAGGCATGTCAGTTAGATTGAGCTTTTTGTCCACCTCTTCTATTTTTCCCTTATCCTTCTTGATGTGTATTTTATCTCCACTGAAGGTAGCAAGGCCAATGGAGTCATATCCACGGTATTCCAATTTGGATATGCAGTCAAAGAGTATTGGCGCCACATCTTCATCTTCCTTCAATATGCAGCCTACGATTCCACACATAATTATCACCTTTGATATTCGTAAATTTCCTTATACATGTTAACAACATCCCCTATAATCATTATTGCAGGAGTGTTGATTTTCTTGTCTGAAATGTCTCCCAATGTTCCGAACACCAGGTTCTCATCAGGCAGTGTTCCGCTTTCAACCACACATACCGGTGTGTCGGCTGAGCGGTATTTCATTATTTCAGCAGTATTTTCCTTAATGTTGCCTATTCCCATTAATATGATTAATGTGTCTGCAGTATAATCCCAGTGCACCTGGCTTTCGGGTTTTGTAGGGTCCTCATGGCCGGTCACGATTGTGACGGATGTTGCCACTGCCCTATGGGTTACAGGTAGTCCAAGAGAGGTTGGTGCTCCAATAGCTGAAGTAACACCTGGAATTACTTCAAATTTGATATCATGTTCCATTAAAGCCAATATCTCTTCTCCTCCACGACCGAAGACAAAAGGGTCTCCGCCCTTGAGCCTGACCACATTCTCATGCTTTTCGGCCTGGGCTATAATCAATTCATTGATTTGGTCTTGAGTTTTGTAATGTTCTCCTGCTTTTTTACCCACATATATTCTTTCTGCAGTTTCAGGAGCATGAGCCAATATTTCTTCATTAGCCAAATAATCATACAATACAACATCAGCTTTGTTTAGAGCCTTTACGGCCTTAAGAGTTATTAAATCAGCATCTCCAGGTCCTGCACCAATTAAATAAACTACCATTTTATCACTTTATAAGAATCCTTTAAAGAAGTTTAAACCGTCATCTGAACCGAAAAGTTCCTCACATGCCCTTTCAGGGTGAGGCATCATTGCACATACAAGGCCGGACTCGTCGCAGACGCTTGTGATTGCTTCCATTGAACCGTTAGGGTTTTTGCCTTCGAACTGCAATACGATTTGGTCCTGATCCTTGAGAAGGTCCATGTTTTCGGTGTAGAACCTTCCTTCAGCGTGTGCTATCGGAAGCCTGATGATTTGGTCTTTCTTGAATGCCTTTGTGAACGGTGTCCTTGAGGTTCCAACCTTGAGCTCAACCCATTCACAGTTGAATTTAGGATACTCGTTTGTGATGAAAATCCCCGGAACGAGTCCGATTTCACCCAAAATCTGTGCACCGTTACAGATTCCTAAAACAGGTTTTTCCTCTTTCACCAATTCCTTAATTCCATCAATGACTGGGGTAATGGATGCCATGGCACCTGCCCTCAGGTAATCCCCATATGAAAATCCGCCAGGAATAACGATACCGTCATAGTCTGTGAGCTTCTCCTCACTCCACCAGATATATTCGGGAGTCATGCCTGCGAGTTCTATTGCTTTTGCAACATCACGGTCGCAATTTGTTCCTGGAAATCTTATCACTCCAATTTTCATGCTCTCACCTATTTACCGCAAGCCATGTTCTGTGGAATAACGTTAATTTTATAATCGTGAATTACAGGATTGCAGAGCAATCTTTCACACATGTCAACGACGTTTTCTCTTATTGCTTCCCTGTCTTCCCCTTCCATTTGGAACTTGAGGATTTCAACGGTTTTCATGTTGGACACTTCATATCCAAGCAATTCGAGAGATCTTTCGATTGTTGTTGCTTCAGGGTTTAACATACCGCTTTTCAAAGAGATTTTAACTTCAATATCAAATAACATCTAAATCACCTTTTCATCATCTGGAATAATTCTATTGTACACTTCAACATAAGCTTCCATCACTTCATCGTCCTTTCCTTTCCTGAACAGTTCCTTGTCCAGCATATCCAGGGTTTCACTGTCCCATAATCTGCAGCTGTCCGGGGAGATTTCGTCACCTAAAATGATGTTTCCATCCTTGTCCTTACCGAATTCGACCTTGTAGTCCACGAGGATGATTCCTGCATCTGCGAAGAATTCCTTGAGCACTTCATTGATTTTCAATGCCTTTTCGGTTAGGGTGTCGATTTCTTCCTGTGTTGCGATTCCTAATGCCTTGATGATTGAATCATTCAACATCGGATCATGGTATTCGTCAGCCTTGAAATCCATTTGTACAATTGGCGGTTCAAGTCTTGTACCGTCTGCGATTGGGTATTTGCGAATTAAACTGCCTGTTGCAATATTTCTCACAATAACTTCAATCGGAATCATGTCAAGCTTGCGGGCAAGCATAACGTCAGGTTCAGGCAAGTCAATGAATTGGGTTTCCACGCCGTTTTCCTCTAAAACCTTAAAGATCTTAGCTGAAATAACCGCATTGTAAGCTCCTTTCTTGTTCATTACTTCCTTGCGTTCACCGTCGCCTGCAGTCATGTCATCCCTAAACTCGATGATTACCTTATCGTCGTCATCTGTGGTGAATACGCTTTTTACTTTTCCACTATTTATTAACTCTTTTTTGTTCATGATATCAACAGAATTATTAAATTATTATGATATAATTTTTGATTCTAATATTATATAAAAATAGTTAAAGATTTTCGAATGTCATGGACTTGCAGAAAAAAATAAAATGAAAAAAAGTTATAATCTGTCTATCGGAATCCCAACATGTTCTCTTTGAGGGAATTTCATGCCGTTCAAACGTCCATTGGGAAGTTCAGACAGTATTGTAACCGGAAACTCGCTGTCAGGGTTTATGAACATGTTGTGGGTCACGTCCTGACGGGTTGTTACGGCTATTTGAAAAGCATTGTCCTTAATGGTTAAATCACCATCAAGGAATACCTCATTGAATCTCTGATTTAAAAGATAGTCCGGCAAGTCAACATCAATGTCAAAATGCTCCAGAAGCTCTTTTAAAATCATGATTATCATTCCATGCTTGGAAGCTTGCCTTGATCTGAATCGTATGATGAACCTATAAGCTCACCGGTTTCAGTATCGTATTGTCTGAATCCGCCATCACGGTATGTGACCTCACGATAGTATCCCTCACCGTTTTGGGCGTTGAATTTCACTTCTTCACTTACAATATCGCTTACCTTATCAACCACTGAATCACCAGATGAAGAGCTGCTTGAATCAGAAGATGCAACATTACTTACTTTATCCACAACATCACCCACATTACTTGGATTGATATCCTCAATTCCAATACCTGCCTGGTTCATTACATGAAGTGCTGCGGCGCCACCAGCAACAATCACAACCGCAATTATTGCCAAAATAACTAAAATAAAGCCTTTCATATTTTCACCTCTTTAAGCTTTTCAATAGTTATATGGCCAATGCCCTTAAAATACTTTTCTGTTCCATTTATATATGATGTGAAATTAAAATTAATACACATGAAGTTGAAGGACACATTAATACTGCTGATATTCCTGCTTTCAATAATAGGTTTGATAATTGGAATCTACTACTCAGAAGACATCAGTAGTGAGAACTCTCATAAAGGCAGTTACGAAAGGATTTATGAGGATTCCGACGGTGTCTTGACCATTACCCTTGAAAAAAATGAAAAAAATGATTATTCAAAATTCTTCACCTGACCTTAAGGCCAGCTAAAAAAAAATAAAATTTAGGTCAATATCATTAACCTAAACTCTTTCTTCGGTGTTTTCCCACTCGGGATTCTTAGCCGGAAGCACTGTGAATACCAGTGTTGTGATTAACAGTATTGCCGCTGCGAGGATTGTGAAAAGCATCTGATCAAAGGACGCGTTTTTAATCACGTCAAACATTCCGCCAATCCAGACGATAGAGATGAAAATCGGAAGAATGTACTTGACAATCAGAAGCCACCATTTTCCAAGTTTGATTGTTCTGCTTTTAGAGTTTAAAAAGTCAATGAACTTTTCAGCCTTGAAAATCCAAGCGAATATGATACATTCAAGGATAACACCAAAGAGAATTGCAATCTGATTGATGAAGGTATCCACAAATCCAAGTATGGAGCCACCGTAAGCGGTTGCATACATCATTGAGATGACCGCACCGAATATGATGAGAATTGTCATGGTCTTGGACCTTGTCAATCCAAACTTGTTCTGGATTGAGAATGACAACGGCTCGATTGTGGAGAGGATACTTGTAAGACCTGCAAGGTAAACTGTCAGGAAGAACAGAGGTCCCAATACATAAGCCCATTGGCCCAATACATTGAATACTGTAGGATATACGACGAACACCAATCCGGTTCCCTGAGTTACCAGCTCAGCCACCGGTGTTCCGGACTGAAGGGACATGTAACCCAATATTGAGAAAACTCCCAATGCTGCAAAGTTCTCAAACAGTGAGTTTGCAAGCGCAATTGAGATGGTGTTTGTAATCAGGTCAGCGTCATCCTTGGTGTAGCTTGCATATGTGAATGCTATTGACATACCCAAACTTAAGGAGAACACGATTTGACCGAATGCAGCCATCCATATTTCAAAATTGCCCAGAAGCGACCAGTCAGGATTGAAAAGCTCCGCCAAACCTATTGAAGCGCCAGGCAGGGTAAGGGAGAACCCGACAATAATTACCATGATGACGAACAGCAAAGGCACGAGAACCTTTGACACCTTACCGAGACCCTCTTCAAGGTCCCTGTGTGAAATAAACCAAATGATTACCCAACCGACAAGCATTGCAACGGCAATGAGTGGAATGAACTGCAATAATCCCATGTAAGAATCTGAAGATTGAAGAAGGGTTGTTGTAAAGTAAACATTAGGATCAGCCCCCCAACCCTTGAAGAAACTCAATATGATGTAAATGCCGTCCCAACCAAGAATAGCTGAGTAGTAAATCATAATCATAAAAACTGCGACCGGCAGGAACCAGCCCAAATACTCCCATTTGGAGTTTATCTTCTTTACGGCCTTTGCAAAAGAAGATTTGAAATTATATCCGACACCATACTCCAAAATCAAAAACGGAATTCCCATCAAAAGAATTGCCACAATATAAGGGATGTAGAATGCCCCTCCCCCATTAGAGTACAGTACATAAGGATATCTCCAAATGTTTCCAAGTCCAACGGCAGAACCAATCATTGCGAGAATGAATGACAGGTTGCTGCCCCATTCATTTTTATCTTGTGACATAATTAATTTTCCTATACTATTATGTCAAGTATTTTTGTAGTTAGTAAGTTAAAAAGGTTTATATTTGAAAAAAGAAGTTTAATTTTAAAAAAAATGAAAAAATCAATTTAAACCAATGAAATTATTGGTCTAAATTAAACATATCTAAAATAAATTAGGCATCATCCTGCGGATTGTCCATACTCTCGGCGGAACTTCCCACTGAAATCCTGTCAAGGACTGATGAGCCGTAGTGAGGCAATATCACAAGACCTATAATTGTTGCCATCCAGAATGAGATGAGCCTTTCAATCAATGTGACCGGCGCTGCAAGTGACATTGAAACTCCTGCCTTTGAATAGAACCCTACCATCACACCGTCGACCGCTCCAAGACCTCCAGGCAATAAAGGAATCATACCGACAAGTGAAGCTATGATGAAAACCTCACCGATTACGACGACATTCAAAGTGGCTCCGAAGGCCAGGAAAACGATGTATACACGCAGAATCTCGAACACCCATATCACGAATGACAATGGGATTGTGTAGTACAAAACCTTCCTGTTTGAGATTAGCACCTTCATGGTGTCCTGAAATCCGAAGATGTTGTCGTGGATAGTCTTTTCCATGTTCTCAGATCCCTTCTTGTACACCCTGTTTACAATCCTTAAAATGAATTTCTCAATCTTGTATCCGAAATTCGGATTGATACATAAGTAGATTAGAATGCCCAGGATTGCAACGATTGCAATCACCGCCAAAATAAGAATGATTAAAAGCCATGTAGGCATCTGGAAGTAGAAGACTGTAGCCGCAATGGTTATTATTGCAAGGACAATGAACGGAAATGTGTCAAGCATCCTGTCGGCCACAACAGTAGCCAAGGTGTCCTTAAGGTAGGAGTCATGTTGCTCTGCAAGGATGTATGCCCTTACAGGCTCTCCGCCTCCACGACCGGAAGGGGTGATGTTGTTCACCGCAAGGCCCACCATTGTGATTGGGAGCAACTGGGCGAAGCTCACCTTGATGTCTGTGATGTTGATAATCCATTTCCAGCGCAGATTGTATAGCAAATAAGTGAAAATCTGCACACCTATTGCCAATGCGATTAATGCGGGATTGGCGTTTTTCAATGTTTCGATTATCTTATCAATCCCTACAAAATAAAGCATTACCGCCAGAATTGCTATGCTTAAAATGATAAAAAATGCAGATTTTTTGTCCATGGTTAATATATAACATTTTATACATTATAATAATTTTGAATTAAAAAATAGAAATTTGTTATTTGTATGGGCCGAAATCCAAGGTTTCGGTGATGTGATTATACCTGTCTTCTTCTGGAGGCAACTGCATATAATCTCCATAAAGACTTTTTAGAATATAATCATAATTAATAGGAGCATTCACTTCAATATCTTCAAATTTGACCCTAGTTACTGATTTGAAATCCTCTTTTCTGAATATTTGAGGATATTCCTCCGCAGTAGCGGAAATATCAAAAACATGAGTCGCATTAGGATTTTTATATTTTTTCAGAAAGTTTAAGCATTTCCTATTTAATGTGGAGGGATTAATTCTGAATAAATTTAGAATATGATATCCTGCATGAGTGATTACCTTTGTAACAATAGGCAAATTATCCAATTTAATTTTAGACATTATCATTAGCTTATTGTACCAAAATGACTTTTTAAGCTGGTAGTTTCTTTTAAATCCCTCTTCAGCCAAGTCATCCAGAACAAAGATATCCATGTTGATTCCAATATGGAAATCAACTTGACTAACCCAAGGCTCCTCAAATTTAGTACCTTTAAGCATTAGTTTTGCAAGCAAATGGAAATAATCTTCATTGGTTTCATTGCACAGCAATTCGTACTTATCATTATTGGAAGCAATGAAAATCTTTTTGAACCTTTCAAAGTCATCCCTGAACATGATAACATCCAAATCATCATCCCATGGAATGAATCCATTATGCCTAATTGCCCCCAATAGGGAACCTGCATACATATAATAGGTCAAATCATTCTCTTCACAAATCTTGATAAAATCTTTTAGAATCATCAATTCCAGTTCCTGCAGATGATTTAAGATTTTATCATCATATTCATTATAACTCAAGATATCACTAATTTAAATTTTATTGATTTAAGAATTCCATAAAGTTTTCCTTATTTTCAATTGCAGTGGTTGTTGGCCTTCCCAAATCGTCACGTGCACCAATGGAGCACATCACTTCAATGAAGCACAACTTATTCATTTCCTTTGCCTTTTGAAGTTCCATATCCAAGTCATCGAAATTGTCAACGGACACTGCGTAATTATAACCGCACGCCTTTGCAATGGCCACCAAATCCATGTTAGATGCTACTGTCGGCATTCCACCAACGGTTTCATGAGCACCGTTATTTATGACAATATGAACAAAATTATCAGGATTGACATTTCCAACAACTGCCATAGATCCCATATGCATCAATACCGCACCGTCACCGTCAACACACCAAATTCGCTTATCCGGCTTGTTGATTGCAACACCCAATGCGATGGAAGATGAATGTCCCATAGAACCGACAGTTAAAAAATCATATTTATGAGACTTATTGGAATTTGTCCTGTTTTCAAACAGCTCACGACTTGCCTTACCTGTAGTTGAAACAATAGGATCTTCACCGGTTACATCAACAATATGAGCAATGATGTCTTCACGAACCATATCATTGTCATTTTTATATTCTACCTTTTCATCATAAGTCAAGGCGTTTTTACGCACAACAAAAGCCACATTTTTCCCGTTGTCAAGAATTTCTTTGTATTGAGCCATTACACTTTGAAATTCATCAACAGAAGTGTCCTTGTCAATTACAAAATTCTCAATATCCATCAAATCAAGCAAATCACAGGTGATTTTTCCCTGATAGATGTGTTGAGGCTCGTCATGAATGCCTGGCTCTCCCCTCCATCCGATTACAAAAATCGCAGGAATGGCATAAACCTGGTCATTTAATAGTGATGCAACAGGATTGATAATATTTCCTTCACCACTGTTCTGCATATAAACAACAGGAACTTTTCCAGTAGCTAAATGATATCCTGCTGCCAGAGCTGCACAATTTCCTTCATTTGCGGCAATGATGTGATGATTTTCATCAATGCCATAAGTATTCATCAAATAATTACATAATGCCTTAAGCTGTGAATCTGGAACACCAGTGTAAAAGTCACAGCCTAAAACGTCAACAAAATCTTCAACTTTCATAAATAATGATTCCTATTTGTTTAATTGAGGAGTAATGATTTTCTCAATGAGGAAATCAGCTGTTTTTTCAATGTCATCATATTTGACTTCTTTCGGCAAGTCTTCGCCAAATACATCCTTAACCTTTGCAATTAAATCATCAGTGTAAATTAATGTAGCATCCCTAATGTCTTCAACACCATCAAGACCTAATGATTCACGGTTAGCCTTATCCATTTCCTCAAAGGTGAACACAGATTCATCAATCCAAGCGGAAATTTTTCCATCCTTATAACCAATTTTAACAGGATATCCTCCAATGTGACCGAATACTCCTGGAGAGAACACTTTTTCTTCTTCACCAGTACGGATTGCATCAATAACAGCTGAAATAATACGATAATTACTTGATGCATTCATCATGTTCCTTTTTTGGTCCACAGGCATGCTGATGGAACATTGTGAGAATATTTCATCATGTGAGAGGTCTTGCTCCTCACCTTTGTAGTAGATTTTAAGAGGCAAGTCAACACCTTCGGTTTGTCCTTCCTTACTGATTACAACATCATGGAAGTGAGCAGCAGCAAAATTAAAGTCAACATTCCAGAAATCGTCGACACCTAACATGTCTGCCACTGCAAACTTCATTCTTGGAATCAAATGATTTAGGTTTCCACTACCGAAGTCAGGATATGCTTTTCCTGCACTTTTAAGCCATGGAATAACCGCATCAGAATAGGAAGTATTAATGACAACCGCATTTGTATCTGCATTATCACATGCTTCCATAATGTTTTTAGTAAACTTGATAGATAATGGAGTCCAAATACCATAAGCACGTACGTTATGCCAGGAAATGCTTCCGTATTTAATTCCTGCATATGCTCTGCTTGAGTTTACAATGAAATCAGGACTGTATTTGGAGATTGCCTTTTCAATTGAGTCAATGTCATTTAAGTCAACTCCTGATTCAACGATGATTTCGGATTTGTTGACTTCACGAATAAGACCTGCAACACGTACGATATTAACATCAGATTGCATTTTCTCTTGGTTTCTTCCAACAACGACGATTTTTATCGCAGAGTCATTTTTACTTACTAAAAAGTCCAATAAATAGGTTCCAACACTTCCTAAACCTATAATCATAATAGTTATATCATCCTCTTTTACATGTTTTTCAACAACTTGTAATCTTTCATCTAAAGTTTTCATTTTATTGCCTCCAGTATTCTTTAATTATTTGATAATCATTACGTGTATTGCAGTTTACCCAACGATCCAATCCTATTATTTCGATATCGTCGGTGTTTTCAACCAAATCAAAGTATTTTTGAATTATTCCAAGATTTGTGTCTTCTATAAGGTTTTCCTTGAAATTGTCATTAGCTGCCTTAAGCAGTTCCATATCTTGGAACTTCCAGGTCTGACCAGAATTAAAAATAGCTTTAAATGGTTCATTCATTGATAATAATCCATGGTCACTATTGAAAAGGTAACAGTATCTGTCATTTTCATTTTGATACAATACTACAGCCTTGTTTGAATAGATCGGCTCATGATTGAATGTCAAAACATTTTTAGGAGAATTTACAACTTGTGAAAAGGATTCCTCATCAATGTCCAAGTCGCCTTCCACAAATAGTATTTCGTCAATATTGTCGAATCTGGCCAATGCACAGTCTATTCCCAAGTATAGACTGTATCCTGAGCTCAAGTCACTGTAATGTTCATTGTAAACCAATGTTACCTTATCCTTTAAATCTTGAGGAAGAACCTCTTCGATATAGGATTCTAAATCGGAATACTTATATCCTCCTACAATAACTATCTCATCCGCATAGCTAGATTTTTTAAGCATCTGATAAATTAAAGTGTCTTTTGAATCCTCTTCAAAATATAAGCATTTCAATATCTTTTCATCTTCAGGAATGTCCTTGTTGAACCTGCTTGACACCCCTGCAACTGTAATAATAACAATTTTCAAAATGTTCACCTAATTTTTAGTATAGTTTTCAACGCATTCAGCCAATCCTTTGTCAAGGTCAACTATAGGGACCCAATTGGTTCTTGACCTTATCTTTTCAGTTGATAACAATCTTCTTTCAGGATCTGATTCACGATAGCCTTCAAACTTGATGACCGGCTCATTGATGCCCATCTTTTCACCAATCAATTTTACCAAATCAATGATGGAAATTTCCTCGTCAGTTGCAACATTGTAAATCGTACCGTCCAATGCTGAATCGCTTTTGATCAATTCAATTACCGCACTGCAACTGTCATAGTTATTCAAGAATGTTCTGCAATTCTTTTTAGAATTTTCAAGCAGGACAACCTCACCTGTGTTTTTCAGATTGTCAATGATGTGTGGAATAATATGCTTAGGGTATTTTTCATCCTTACTGTAAACATTAGCAAAGCGTATGGAACAGCCTTTAATCTTACCATTGTCAACCGCATCTTTCATGAAAAATTCTGTAAGTAATTTTCCGGTTGCATAACTGGTTCTTTGACTGTGTTCCGCATCGGCCATTGTGATATAATCAGATTCCTTAACCCCTCCGTCTTCATTCCATGAGTTCATTGAGTAAATCTCAGAGGTGGAACAGTTGATGTATTTTTCAGCTCCAACATCAATAGCTTGATCCAAAAAGTCATTCATACCAACAACATTGGTTTGATAGGTTTCATAAACCTTGTAGAAATGCTCTGTGTGAACGACAGCTGCACAGTTGATGTATACAACCTCATCAAAGTTGTCTTTAATGTCAAATACCATGCCTTTAATGTCATCCATCTGCTTTTCATCGTTTAAATCATATTCATAAAATTCAAATCTTTCATCATCCAAACAATCGGCGACTGTGTCAATTGAAGATGCATAAAAGTTATCGAAACCTATGATTTTTACTTCATCTTCATCCTGGTTTAGAAGTTGGCGAACCAACTCGTTACCAGTCATTCCGGTAACCCCACTAATTACATATAAAACTTTCATAAATTCACCCTAAATTCCATTCTTTAATCTTGTTTGATAAAATTCATCAATGCTACCATCATATAAATCCATTGCCTCATCAACAGGATATTCCACAGCCCTTAATTCAACACCCCTCGTTTCAGTGTCCAAAATTGCATATTGTGCATTTGGATTGTGGTTTCTAGGCTGTCCCACTGATCCAGGATTAATAAATAAGACTGATTTCTTGTTCCTCATGTCGGGATTGTCCACTTCATAGAACTTCTGAAAGACATGCGGATAATGTGAATGTCCTGAAAATACAATGTCAAAATCTGAATATTCTCCATTGAGATTATCCGGAAATATTGCCTTCCAGTAACTGTCAACCAATGACCCATGTATCGCCAATGCCTTGTAATCGCCTATCCTGAATTCAAGTCTGCCATCATGGATCAGTTCATCATTTAAATAATCCTTAACAGCATCATTTAACTGTGATGCTGTGAACTGTGCTGATTCAACACCCCGTTGGCTTGAAAAATGATCAAAGTCCTCAGTCAAAATAGCGTTTTCATGATTTCCCCAAATATTGCATATTACCCTTGAGGAAAATTCCTTTCGAATTAAATCAACACATTCATTTGATTGCATTCCGTAGTCTATCAAATCACCTAAAAGAACAATTGAATCAATATCATGACTGTTCAAATCATTTATTACCTCTTTTAGGGCATGCAAATTCCCATGAATATCTGACAATATAGCTATCTTACTCATAATTCATCAATCAATGTAATGATATCTTTAATTGATAATAATTCCTCATCTATCTCGTGAGCCCTGTGATGCTTTAATATACTTTTTGCGGCATTTTGCATTGCAGGAAATGCTGCTCTTAACAGCTGGTTAGCGTAAATTACAATATTTACTCCATGCTTGATTAATTCCTCTTCAGTGATTGTATTGTATGAAGAAGGCACTACTACAATTGGAGTTTCCTTATCCTTTTCCCTGAACTTGTCACAGAATTCCAGGATTTCATCAGGTTCTTTTCTTCTACTGTGAATCATGATTCCATCTGCACCTGCATCCCTGAATGCGAATGCCCTTTTAAGTGCATCTTCCATACCCTGTTCAAGAATCAGGCTTTCAATTCTTGCAATAATCATGAAATCATCAGACAGTTGTGCGTTTTTACCCGCAGCAATCTTTTCACAGAAGTGACCAATCTCATCCTGGGTTTGCTTTACTTCAGTACCAAACAATGAGTTCTTCTTCAAACCAATCTTATCCTCAATGATGACAGCTGAAACACCCATTCTCTCAAGGGATCTTACAGTGTAGACAAAATGCTCTGCGATTCCTCCGGTGTCCCCGTCAAATATAATCGGCTTGGTTGTAACTTCCATGATATCGTTGATTGTCCTAAACCTTGAGGTCATGTCTACAAGCTCGATGTCAGGCTTTCCCTTTTCTGTACTGTCACATAAACTTGAAACCCACATTGCATCGAACTGGTCAATGTGTTCCTCATCAGCGATTACAGTCTTTTCTGCAATTAAACCTGTTAAACCGCTGTGAACCTCAATTGTCTTGACGACAGGAACCATATCCAACAGTTTTTTAAGTCTTCCTCTTCTAAGCTCAGGCATTGACAGTTGTTCTCTCATTTGCCTGTCGACCTTTTGTATATTTTCATTGAATGTGTATGGAACCTCAATCAGTTCTCCACCGTATTTATCTAAAACATCAACAATGTTTTGCCTAATTACTTTCATTGAGTCCTCTGACCAGTTATCCCCATGGATAATGTAATCTGGGCGAAGTTCCTCAACTACCTTATCATACATAATTTGATCTTGAATAATCACCTTACTGACATCAGGAATCTCTTCAACCAGCTTAACACGCTCGGAAGTGGATTTCAATGGAAATCTGTTATATTTAACCATTTGAGCATCACAAAGAACACCAACTACAACATCACCGTACTTTTTAGCTTCATTGATTAAGTTTAAGTGTCCTTCATGGATAATGTCAGTACAAAAACAAGTATAAACAATAGAATTATCAGAACCCATAATAATTACCTTTTTATTATATAATATTATTATTTATTAAAAAAGAAATATTTAAAAATTTCTAACAAATAAAGAATGGTAATTATTAATTAAATAAATTAAAAAATAATACAAAACGATTAATTAATAGTCTCCAAAGTCAAGAACTTCAGGAGCAGAGTTATATCTGTCTTCTTCAGGAGGAATTTGCATATAATCTCCAAAAAGTTGGACTAAAATTTTATCAGATTTTGGAATAGCAACCTCTATATTTTCAAATTTAGTCTTAACAGCTGGCTTAAAACCATCCCTATCAAAAGCAAAAAATCCACTAATTTCTCCTGCATCAGCAACTCTTTTAGTTTCTTGATTATTATACTTTGTTATAGCCTTATACGTATATTCTTTCCACTTTTGATTTGAAATCGGGAAAATTTTAAGAATTTTATGAATTAAATGATGTATCTTTGAATGCTTCATGTCAATAATAGCATTGGTTTGCAAATGATTCAATATCCTGGTTTTATAATAGTATATTTTACATTTAAAATCACTATCAGGAACATTGTCCAACGCAAAAAAGTCTATATGGATTCCAACATTATAACTGACATAATCCCTATACCAGAATGCATATTTAGTTCCTTTTAAAGATACCATTGAAAATAAATAAAAACAATCATCAATTAATCTTGGAGATAACACTTCATATTTTTCAGGATCCAATTCCTTATTAAAAACATCAATAGCTTTTTCATAATCATCTCTGAATAGAACAATATCCACATCATCATCCCAAGGAATGAAACCTTCATGTCTTACAGCACCTATATGAGTACCACCATAAGCAAAATAAGGAATATTATTCCTCTCTAAAACGGTTATCATATCCTTTAAAATCATGATTTCAAGTTCATGAAGATGCTCTAAATCTTCAGGAGTGTATTCTCTAAAATTTAATGCCATACTAATCACTTTAATTTTAAAACATATATAATTAATCTTTAAAAATAGATTCTGCTATAGTTATATCAAAAGGACGAGTTATTTTAAAATTACCTTGTTCACCAGGGAATAATTTTACATCCGCACCCCTTAAATGGAAAAGCATCATAGCTTCATCTAATTTACTTATTTCTTCTTCAGATAAATCTTCATAAATTTCTATGAATTTATCAATATTAAATGATTGCGGAGTCTGTGAATGACATAAATTTTTTCTTAATGGAATATTTGTGAGTTTTCCTTCTTCTTTTGATTCAAATATCACATCAGTCGCCGGTATTACCGGACTTGCCGCACCCACTTCAGCAGCATATTTAATACTATTTTCAATTAATATTTCTGAAACAAATATCCGTGATGCATCATGAGTTACTAAAATTGAATCCTTTTCACAGTTTTGATCTTTCATATACTTTATTGAATTTAAAATAGTATCATTACGTGTAACTCCACCTTCAATAACAACAATTCGATCATTATTAGGAAAATAATCTTCCATCAGTTCTATTGTTTGATTAATACATTTTTTTGGAGAAGATACAATGATTTTATCTAATTCTGAAACATTTAAAAAGGTTTCAACAGAATGAACTAAAATTGGTTTATTATTTATTTTAACAAACTGCTTTGGTTTTCCTTGTTTTAATCTACTTCCTATTCCTCCAGCCAACATAGCTGCACAAATCATCAAAACATCTCCTTACAACTTTTCCCAAAACTCCTCAAAAGCCCGTTTAGGATTAATACCATTAATAATTACATCATAAGTGAAATCTACTGTTGCACAATCAATATTATTATTTTTACACAATTCTTTAAGTGTAATTATAGTATTTTTCCCTTCAAAAAGAACACCTGATGCTTTTTCATCAATAACAATCTTTTGACCATACAAAACACCCAATGTATGATTTCTACTAACATTCAAAGTAGACGCAGTAATAATATCGCCAAAACCACAATAATCATCAACAGTGTCCCTCTTGCCGCCAAATTTTTCAATTAAATCTTTAGTTTCAGCGAATGTTTTTGTAAATACTGAAAAACGTGCATTATCATTAATTTTCATTCCTTCACAAATTCCTTGAGAGATGGCAATTACATTTTTAATAACACCACAGTACTCTACCCCAATAACATCATTACTTGCTGAAACTTTAAATTTAGGAGTTGATAAAACCTGTTCAACTTTATCAAGATATTCTTTATTCTCACAAGCAATAGATGCTGAAGAAAATGTTCTCTCAACCATTTCAGCTGCAATATTCGGCCCTGATAATACAACTGCGGATTTTCCTGTTTCTTCTTGAATAACTTCACTCATTCTTTTTTTAGAATTTTTTTCAATCCCTTTTGCAGTATTGACTAAAATACAATCAGAAGAAATGATATCCTTTAACTTACGGGTAACTTCTCGTATTACAGATGAAGGTAGAGTTAAAAAAATTATTTCAGCATTTTTTAATTCATTTAAATCATTAGTAGCTATAATATTATCTTCTAATCGAATATTAGGAAAATAATCTTTATTAAAATGAGTTTTATTTATTGAATTTACAACTTCCGCTCTTTTAGCATAAAGTAGAACTTGTTTAGTATTTTCACAAATTGTTTGTGAAATTGCAGTCCCCATTGCACCTGCGCCAACAACACTTATATTTGAAAACATGATTTAATATTTTTAAATAATCATATAAAAAAATTAATACTTTCCAAAATCAAGAACATCAGGAGCTGCATTATACCTGTCCTCTTCAGGAGGTATTTTCATATAATCTCCATAAATTTGAGTTAAAAGCTCATCATATTTATTTGGAATTCTAACTTCAAAGTCTTCAAATTGGGCATTAAGTGCTGGTTCAAAATAATCCCTTTCATAAGGCATAAAACCACATAAATTAAACCAATCAACAACTTTTTCAGTCTCCTTTTTATTATGAAAGGTCATTGTTTTTGTAAGTATTTTCTTCCATGTTCTTGGGTTAATTGGAAGGAAATTCAAAATATGATAAACCATATGATGCATCAATGTCATGAATTTTGTATACATGTCCATTTTAATGATTGAATTGATAACGAATTGATAGGCGAATCTATATAAATAATATTGGATCTTACCCAAAGTATAATTATTAGGGATATTATCAAGTGGAAACAAGTCAATATGAATCCCTATTTCGTGACTGACATATTTAGAATACCAACGACCAAAAGTAGTTCCTTTAAGTGAGATAACAGCCATTGAACTGAAACAATCTTCAATATAATCCATCTGAACAACACTATATTTATCAGATAATTCATTATTTATGACTTCTAAGGCTTTATCGTAATCTTCTCTAAATAAAATAACATCAATATCGTCATCCCAAGGAATATAACCTTTATGTCTGATTGTTCCTAAAAGAGAACCACCATACATGAAATATTTTAAATTATGTTTATCAAAGACTTTTACAACATCTTTAAGAATCATTAGTTCAACATCTTGCAAGTGTTTTATCTCGTCATCAGTATATTTTCTAAATTCGCCTACAGTCATATTTCTTAATCTATTTAAAATTATATATAAACATTAAATAAATCAAAAACAATAATATACTTAGAAATAATAAATAAAATCAAATAAATTATTTATTTTCTTTCGTAAAAAATCAAATAATCATTAATAAAAATTAATAAGATGATTTTATGAGTCAAGTCCGAACAATATTTAAGAATATGAGTTGGTTATTAGTTTCACAAATAATCGCAAGTGTTTGTGGTTTTATTTGGACAATACTTATGGCCCGATACTTAGGAGTTGAGAGATATGGTATTTTTGGTTTTGCTACATCTTTCACCGCAATTCTTGTAATCATTGTTGATTTAGGAATCAGCACTCATATTGTTAGGCATATTGCGACGGATTACGACTCTGCTCCAAAATATCTTGGAAATGCAATCCCTCTTAAGGTCCTTTTTTCAATTGCATGTACCATAATAACATTGATAGCTTTAATAATCATGAACGTCAATGAACTGGTAATTAAGGTTACATTGCTTTTTACACTCGAAATGATTATCAAATCTTATGTTAATCTGTTTAATGGATCTTTCCAAGCATTTGAAGAAGGAAAATACCAAGGAATTGGAAATACAATATTGCATTTAATATTGTTGGTTTTCATTTTAATTGCTATATTTACCGATTTAGGCCTTTATGGAATAGCTGTTTCCTACATATTAGCTAATGCAATTGCATTTATCTATGAATATTATATGCTTACCAAACATGTTACAAAACCAAAATACGAACTGGATAAGGAATTTTGTAAAAAAATTACATTATTGTCAGTTCCATTTGCAGTGACAGGACTGTTATATACTATCTATTACTCCATAGACATTGTAATGCTGACCAACATGGTTGGAAGCTATGCAACAGGGATTTATAACGCAACATACAAATTAATTTCCGTTTTGACATTATTCTACTCCGTTTATACTGCTGTTATTTTCCCAGTAATGAGCAGATATTATAAGAACGATGAATCATTGCTTTTAATAAGTTTTGAAAAATCAATCAAATACCTGATGCTTGTGATTATCCCATTGGCTGTTGCAACAGCATTTTACTCCGCAGAGGTAATGCACTTGATTTATGGTCAAAGCTACAAAGGAGGAGCATCAGTTTTATCAATTTTAATCTGGACGGTCTGTTTGCTTTTCATCAGCGGAGCATGTAACTCACTTTTAAATGCATCACACAAAGAGGTTTCAGTAACAAAAATTTATGCAATAGCTGCAGTGTTTAACGTTATCCTGAACTTTTTCATGATCCCGCACTTTTCATATGATGGTGCTGCAATCACAACTGTCTTAAGTGACATTTTAATTGTCATTATACAGGCTTATGTAATCTACAAACTCGGCCACAGACCTAACAAAAGATTATATCAAGATGTTGGAAGAATCATCATTGCTTCAGGAGTTTTAGGAATTGCACTATACCTTTTGAATATGAACATATGGGTTGCAATACCTGTTGGAATAATAATTTATCTTGTAGCAATATATCTTTTAAGATTCTTTGACAACGACGACAAATACGTCATAAAAGAGATTTTAGGTAAAAATTAATAAAACTATTTAGTTTTCATAAAATTCTTTTATAAATTTTTTAGAGGTATTATTCCTGAATCTGTATGCTTTTCTAATTAGATCATTATTGTATAATACTGCATAAAATTTAGAAATATAATAAGAAATAGTATAATGTTTAGTCATGATAAATTTATTTAAAAAATTTAATTCAGGCCTGGAATAATGAAGTCCTCCCAAATTACTTTGATATTCGCGGAAATCCTCAAACATTGAAAAAGTATCTTCTTTTGATTCATTTGAATTAGCTATTATTAAAAATAATTCCATTAAATTAGCTCTAGTAAAGAATTTACAAGAAAATCCTTTACTTTCCACCATTGAATCAATATTTTTCATTGTTTTAACTCTTGCATCAAAATGAGATTTATCATGAATTCTTACCTGTGAATCATCATAAGTATTATATAAATACACATAATTGTTTGGTAAAATAGTAATTTGAGTAGATGCAAGCATACATTTTATAAAAAAATCAGCATCATCAAATTGAGAATCTTCCACAAATTTAATATTATTTTCCTGTAAAAAGCTCTTTCTGTAAATTTTTGCCCAAGGAGCCATAGAACAATTATGTGTTATAATCTCAAACATTTTTTTACTTTCAGTTGGATTTAATGTCCTATTTTTATTGTATCCCTTTGGACAGTATAATCTTTTATGTGTAAAGAAATCAGTCTCATAATTAGCCAGAACTATATCAGAGCCAGTTTCAGTGATTGCATCATAAAAAGTCTGCAGTGCATCCTGCAGGTAAATATCATCATTATCCATCAGTACAATGTATTCTCCTTCAGCCATTGAAATTCCCTTATTCCTACCTCTTCCACCAAAACCGGAGTTATTATCAAAGGAATAGTAATGAATATTGGAATGCTTATCTGAAAGCTCCTTAATAATGTTTAGACTATTGTCAGAGGAATTGTCATCAACCATTAGTATTTCTATATCCTTTTCAAAATCCCCCTTCCAGTTTTGAGTGATTAAGGAATCAATAGCTCTTCTTAATGTTTTTTCGGCATTGTAAACCGGCATGATGACACTTATTTTATACATATTATCATTATTTATATTGCAAGTTATACTTAATAAGTTTATACTCTCCTAAAAATAATAAGAATTAACTACAATAAAACTAAACATTTTATCATGAAAACAAAAAAAGAGAGAATTTTTTATTATGACGTGCTGAGGGCATTCGCTATCATTGCAGTCATCATCTGTCATGTTGACATGTTCTTTGGACCGCTCACAAGTCAAACACAGGTTATAGCCCAAATGACTTTCCATGACATCGGAAGGATTGGTGTTCCGATTTTTCTAATGATCAGTGGTGCATTGCTTTTAAACCGTGACTATCCTGATTTGGGACAGTTCCTTAAAAAGCGTTTTGCAAGAATCATATATCCATTCATCTTTTGGATTATCCTGATTTTAGGCCAATTATACCTTTATCAATACAATTCAACACACTTATGGAAAGTATTTATAGGCGAGCCTTCAATCACATGGTACTTCTGGACACTGATTGGGATTTATCTATTCATTCCAGTCATAAATGCATTCATCCAAGCCTATGGGGAGAAGGGAATCAGGTACTTTTTAGCGATATGGTTCATCACAATGATTCTTAGAACCTTCAATTCATATCCGTTATGGCAATACTTTGATTTGAACATGTTTGCAGGATATATAGGCTATCCTATTCTTGGATACTGGCTTTCAACCAAAAAATTCAGCATGAGCGATGCGAAAGTCTGCTTTATAGGGCTTGTCACATTACTGATTTCATTGTCAGTGTTCGTTTACCTGAACTATATTGGAAGCGATTGGATTGGTCTGATTTATCAAAACATTCCGATAATATTCATGGGATCAGGACTGTTCCTGTTTGTCAAATACTTGGACAAGCTGCATAAGTTTGATTCAATTAAAAATAATTTCATTGGAAAAGCAATATTGTCATTAAGCGTCTGCAGCTATGGTATGTATTTCTCCCATGTCATAGTGGTTAAATTCTTGTCATACCACAATCCTCACAGCCACTTGATGTTTCCGGTGATGTTTGCACTAACAATATTCCTATCATGGTTGCTGCCTTATATCTTTAGCAAAATACCTTATGTCAAGACAGTCAGTGGAGTTTAAGCTCCACATTCTATTTTTTTTTTTCAAAATATCATGTGCAGTACTTTCCAATGACCGGAATCCTGCTGATTAATGTGACCAAAATCCATGAAACAACAAACACTACCAGTATCATCACTATGATAATCGCACAAATCTCAATTCCGTTGGATGGTATCGGTGTGAAAATCGGAATCAAAAAGGACATCACCAATGAGTTGCACAGATACATCCCATAACTCACGTTACTGATTGAAACAATAACCTTATCCATGATATGCAAATTCAAATTCTTGAACAATACGAAAAGGGATCCAGCCTGAAGTATCTCAAAGATGCTCATATCCACCCATGAGCCTACAATTGCAGTCTGTGTTGCAACATAATTTAGAATTGAGTTTTTCGGCAAGACCGCTCCGGTTTCAAGCATTTTGAAAAAGGTAGCTGTCAGAAATATCACTGCCATTAATATTATCAGTTTTTTTGAATCAATATTGAATTGCTTTATTGACAAGTAATATCCTAAAACAAGATAACCTATAGGAGCCACAAAGAAATTCAAATCAAAGTAATGCTCTATGCCAAAAATGAGAGTTATTTGATAGAATATGGCTGCTAATACAAATATTGCCAGGAAATACTCTATTTCACTTTCAGAGGCCTGCTGGATAAACTTGTTGATGATTGGAACGGACAGGTAAACTCCTAAAATCATCCAGAAGTACCAGTTATAAGTGAAGATGGTATATGAGAATTCCCTATTCAATAAGGATGAACTAAGCCAAAATATTATAAAATAAAACAGGAATGGATAAGCAATCCTAGGCACCTTACGCTTCAAAAAGGATTTTATTTCAATGTCACGATTCAGTAGAAGAGCTCCGCTCAACATCAGAAATACCGGAACACCGAATCTTGCAAATTCAGAAAACATGTAAATGTATACGTTAAAGACCTGCTCCCCATGATGCCATAATTGGAATACATGAATTGCAATGATGGCAAGTATGGACAAGACCCTTAACTGATCATAATACGCAATCCTGTTTTTGATAATATCACCATGATATGATATGTTTAAAATAATATTAATAATTTAGAGTAATGCCATTTGAAATAAAACTCATCTGGTAGCTTATTGTGTTGGGTGACAGTGAACCAATACCTGCCAATAAAGTATTTAAATCTGAATTACAGACCAAAATAACCTCTAATTTTTTCATATTCGTGTGTCAGAGCAGTCTAGGTTAAGAGCATGTTGCTTAGTACTTCTCAGGTTCTAATCCTATACACCTACTTACTTATATTGCACTAAATTGCCAAACATCAGATGAACATACACTATCTAATATCAGCGAACAGTTTGTACAACATATAGTTTCCGTATCTTATTAACTAAAATGATTCAATCCAAATTACATCCATATTTAGACACAACATATTTTAACTTTTATAACACAAAATCAAAACGAACATTGCCACATAATTTATCCATAGCCAAATACAATATAACCATATGAAAGCAATCATTCCAGCTGCAGGATTAGGAACCAGGTTCCTTCCCGCAACTAAAGCTCAACCAAAGGAAATGTTACCGGTCTATGACAAGCCAACCATTCAGTATGTGGTGGAAGAAGCGGTGGCTTCAGGAATCGGGGACATCATCATAGTCACTGGAAGACACAAAAGATCCATTGAAGACCATTTCGACAAGTACTATGAACTTGAATACAACCTTCAAAAGGCAGGAAAGGACCGTGACCTTAAAAAAATCAGAAGAATAACAGAACTTGCAGACATCTGCTATGTCAGGCAAAAGGACAAAAACGGCCTGGGAGCAGCAATCAAGTGCGGTGAAAGACATCTCGGAGACGAACCGTTCGCAGTCCTTTTAGGAGATTCAATCACCAAAGGACCAATTCCATGCACCAAGCAGCTAATAGATGTTTACAATAAGTACAACGCTTCAGCAATCTCACTTGAAGCGGTACCTCAAGAAAAGGTTGAAAGATACGGAATCATTAAAGGAAATGAAGTTGAAAAGGACATCTACAAAATCGAGGAACTGGTCGAAAAACCACCAATGGACAAGGCACCATCCAACCTTGCAATAATGGGACGTTATGTGCTGACACCGGATATTTTTGACAAGATTGAAGAGACAGGACCTGGAGTTGGCGGTGAAATTCAGCTAACTGACGCTCTTCAAAAGCTTGATTCAATATATGGAGTCACATTCAAGGGCAAAACCTATGACATTGGAAACAGACTTGAATGGCTCAAGACATCAATCGAGTTTGCATTGGATGATAATGAGTTCAAAGATGATTTGGTCAACTATATGAAAAGCTACATCTAGATGTGGAAAAGATATGACAATGCTTGGAGGTAGCATCAACCAAACTACTAGTTGATGCTAAAACTTCACTTAAATTAATCTAAAATTTATTTAATAGAATCAGTTCATTATTTTCAGTGAATTGCGTGAGACAATATGTGCATGAGAAAATATTAAATACTATTAAAATATATTTTTAATCAAGAGAGGAAATGGACAAATCAAATTTGAAAATTGAGGAGTTACGACTTCTTTTTGAAAGAGAAAACACAAGAAAACAAAATCTAGAAAATAAAGCTTCCTATTTTTTAGGTATTGTATCTATAATTGTTACAATATCATCTACCTATTTAAACTCAAATATTGATTTCAATTCAAATTTAGGAATAATTTTATTGATTATACTTGCTTTATCATTTATAATATGTATAGGGCAATGTATCTCCATTTTTAAGCCAACAAATTACCATCATCCCATCGAATTAAAAGATTTTAACAAATTTGAGAATTATTTTAAAATAGATGATGAAACTTTTGAAAAGGAATTGGTTGACCAGTATTTACCTTCAATTTTTACAAACCATGCCATCAATGATAAAATCGTTTTAAAATTAAGAATTTCAATTTACAGTTTTATTTGTTTTATAATAACATTAATTATATGTGTTGCGATATTATGAAATGTGATTCATGTGGAAAAACCTTCGAAGATGATATAATTGCCTTTTGTGAAAAATGTGAAAAATACTATTGTATGAACTGCTCAATAAAGCATAAGCATAATGAAATAAACTTTTTAAGAATTGAAGATAATCAACTCACCCGAATTAATACTGGGATTGGTGGTGCAGGCATTGGAGATACACATCACAAATTTTACACTGATAAAAAATGGATCTCAAGACATAGGCCATGCAAACATGCAGAACAAGAGTTAAAAATTGGAAAACCAATTTTTTACTGCGATGATGGAAAAATTAGATGCACTGATTGTCTTTATGAATCTGGAATAATTAATGTAGAACCAATAATAAAAACTGAAGATGAAAAATTACTATTGTTATTAACACATACTTTTGAACCGCAAAATCTAGAATTTAGAGTTAAATGTGATAAAAAAGGAGTTAAAGGAGGAAAAGTGACATTAAAGTTGATAATTGAAAATAAAAAATCCCATGAAATCAGAGATATCAATATACGTATTGAATCTTTTGCAGCAAATCCATTGCCTCAGAATAAAAACCTTAATATATATCGAGAAGAAATGTATTCAAGATATTTAATTTATAAGAAAATACTGATCCAATCAATAAAATCCAAAGAAAGAAAAACAATCGAATTGGAAGTTGACATTCCAGAAGATGGAGAAATCAAGGAAAATCAATTTGTTAATTTTGAAGTTGAAGGAATAGAAAACAATAATGATAACCCAGAATCACTTAAAGTTCCTAATGACTTAATGATTTATGCGCAATTTACATATAAAACATTTTTAGGTTTCGAGTACTGGAGTTATGTTGAAGAAGAAATTGTAAAATTAAAATAAACTTACAAACCCTGTTCAAAACGAAAAAAAATCAGAATCTAAACAAGCCTAAAATATTAGAAAGCACAGAATTATTATAAAAAAGAAAGAATTTGACAACAATAAATACAATATTATATTAAATTAAAAATATACTTTAAGACATATGATTTTAAATCCCATAACAATATTGAGAAAAATTGGTTTAGCAAAATTGATATTGTTTTTAAGTGCATATATTCCATTATTTATAATTATTGGCATCAAATACTTTTTAAAATTAATTTATTATATACATATACCTTATTTAAAGTTAATTATCCCCATACCAATTATTCCAATTACAATTTTAATAGTTATAATCATATTAATTCATTATTTCAAAAAGATTATTGACAATTCAAAATCAGAAACGGAAAAGTTTTTTGAGGTGAATAGAATTGAAGATAAAAATGACATAATACTAACTTATTTAGTACCCTACTTTTTTTCATTCGTTTCTGTTAACAGTTTTGAAGAATTTATATGCTGCATTGTTATATTTTTAATTATTTTTATGATTTATATTAATTCAGAAATTTTATATATTAATCCGTTATTTATATTTTCAGGATATAATTTTTATAAAATTTACTCAAAAAACACAAATATTCTTTTAATATCGCAAATTGATGTTAACAGAAGACTTAATAAAAAAATTGGAGCCAAGCAACTTAGTACAAAGGTATATATGGTAAGTGATGATGATGAATAATATTTTAGAAAAAGTACATAATATAGAATCAAAACATGTGAATTTATATCTTTTTTCAAAAGCAAAAAGTAAGATTGATTATGAAGTATTTTCAACAAAAATAACTGATTTAGAAATACTTTCAGAGTTAACAACTGTCATACATAATCAAATTCATGATTATATTATTAATGAAGAAACAGAAGACCCAATGGATTATAATCCTCTCATTAATGACAAACATATTGTTCAAAAAATTGAATGTAATGAATTATACAGATTATCTGAGTTTATAGAGGATATTGAAAGAAATCCAACATTATACTCTAAAACAAAATTAACCAAAGGACATAGCTTATGGATAATTGCTATTGTAATGGACGATGGTGAAAATAAAATATTGGCTTTCCAAAAAATACGTAATAAAACATTTTTGGAAAATGATAAAATGAAATTAATTGTGGGCGAAAATATAAAAAAATTTAACAAACCACTATTGCCTTTAGAAAATAAAATTGACTGTATATGCTCATTAAACGAGGATAATCCTATAATGTTTATATTCCACAATTATTATTTTGAACAAATATTCGGTTTTGAAGAAAAATTTAGAAAGGAAATAAAAGAAAAATTAGATAAATTTGAAAGCAGAACTGACAAATCAGTGAAATTAGATGTTAACAAGTTATATTCAAAAATTGAAAACAATCAGAGAAGTTTGAAAAAATTATACATGATACTAAATAATGAGAATTACAACTATTTAACTGAAGAGAATATAAGGAAAATTGAAGAAAAAATTGAAAATATCAAGTTTAACCGATCAAATGGAGAGATCCGTTTAGATGAATTTGAAGATGTTAAAAAGATTCTGAATTTATTAAATGATGATTATCTTGAAGGAATACTCTCCCAAAAACCGTTCAAAACTTCAAATAAAATAGATTTATAAAAAATTACTATAAAAAGAATCCATAATAATGTCTAAAAAGAATAAATAAATCTACAAGATTAAATAAGAAAATTTTACAACAGTCATCTTGCGCAGGGTATTCTGTTGCATGATAATATAAAACCTTGTTACTAAAAAGAGATAACTCTTAATAATTGCTTAATAAAACTTATTCAAAAATCATCCAACGTATAATTTCATTCAAAATATTCTGCAAAACCAATGTTCATGAAAGAATTGTTACTAAAAAAGTATAACCCTAAATTAACCTGTGACTAAAAATATTGTTACTAAAAAAGAATAAACCTAAACTAACTTGTGTCTAAAAAAACTAAACTTGTGAGCAAATGGGAACCACCATAAAATGTTAAAAAATCATCCGCCGTGTCTTTATAACACAAAATCAAAACCAAGATTTTCCACATAATTTATCCATAGCCAAAGACAATATAAATACATGAAAGCAATTATTCCCGCCGCAGGATTAGGAACCAGATTCCTTCCCGCAACAAAGGCACAGCCAAAGGAAATGTTACCGGTCTATGACAAGCCAACCATCCAGTATGTTGTCGAAGAGGCAGTGGCTTCAGGAATCAATGACATCATCATAGTCACAGGAAGACACAAAAGATCCATTGAAGACCATTTCGACAAGTACTATGAACTTGAATACAACCTTCAAAAGGCAGGAAAAGACCGTGAACTTAAGGAAATCAGAAAAATCACTGACCTGGCAGACATCTGTTATGTCAGACAAAAGGAACAAAACGGATTGGGCGATGCAATCAAATGCGGACAAAGACATATTGGAGGAGAACCTTTCGCTGTTCTTTTAGGCGATTCAATCACTAAAGGCCCTACCCCATGTACCAAACAGTTAATAGATGTTTACAATAAGTACAATGCATCTGCAATCTCACTTGAAGAGGTTCCACCAGAAAAAGTTGAAAGATATGGAATCATTAAAGGAAGCGAAGTTGAAAAAGACATCTACAAGATCAATGAACTGGTTGAAAAGCCACCAATGGACAAGGCACCATCCAACCTTGCAATAATGGGCAGATATGTGCTGACCCCTGATATTTTTGACAAGATTGAAGAGACAGAACCCGGAGTTGGCGGTGAAATCCAGCTTACAGATGCCCTTCAAAAACTGGATTCAATTTATGGAGTCACATTTGAAGGCAAAACCTATGACATTGGAAACCGTCTTGAATGGCTTAAAACTTCAATTGAGTTTGCATTGGACGATAATGAGTTTAAAGATGATTTGGTCAGTTACATGGAAGGCTACATTTAGATGTGAAAAAGACATAACAATGCTTGAAGGTAGAGTCAACTAAAATATCATATAACATGGAACGTTTAATTTAATCAAGTTGAATTTTAAATTTAATAACAACATTACACTACTCAAAAGAAACGTGAAAACTAATGTAGATGAAATAAAAAATATTTTACAATAATATAAATACGAGTTAGTTCGCTTTATCGACATGATTATATCACGATTACTAATCACACGCTCTCTTGAAATTTAAATACCCCTTTAAAACAAATCTAATATTATATATTAAATCCAATGGAGGTAAAAATGTTATTATATAGAGCATATATAGAAAATTTCAGAAACATTGACCATATTAATATCAATTTTTCAGACTTCAATGTACTAATTGGAGAAAACAACATTGGAAAAACCAATATCCTAACTGCGATTAATAAAGTCTTGAGTAAAAATGTTTACTTTAAAGAGGATGATTTTAAAATTCTTGAAAAGCCCATCATTATTGAGTTGAGTTTCAATAACCTTTCTGAAGAAGACAAAGCCGCATTTTTTGATTTTGAAGGACTTTATAATCCTAAAGATAACGACATTACCATAAAAACCATAGGGACTTGGAGAAGCACTATCGGCAATGCGGATATTTCAGTCAATTTTATTCGAAAAGACCTCAAAGAAGAGGAACAGGAAGTTAAACCAGTCACTAAATCTTTTAGAAAAACATTAGGCAGCCTTTATATTTCAGCACATAGAAACTATAGTAAAAATATGGATTCAAAAGGTATTTTTGAGTTATTACGATTATTTGCTCCCTATCAAACCATGCCATTGGATTCACTAAAACAAGAAATTATCCAGGAGTTCAGAGAACTGAATGAAATGGATTTTGAGTTTAATTTGCAAGATATTGAGAATTTATTAAATAACAATGAAAAGTTAACAGAGAACATATTAAACAACTTGAAAAAAATTAAAGATGAATCAGAGTCTGTTTGCGAAATTCGCGATAAAATAGATAATTATAACAATATATATGAGCAAAAAATCAAGATCAATAATGATTTGTTAGAATTTAATGAAAACCATAAAGAATATTATAATTTAACTGAAATCGAAAATACGGTGAATAGCTTTTTTTCAACCTTCCTGAATAATGATGAGTTGAAATTTGATGTAATGCCAACTGAAGACATTGAATTATTAAAAAACATTTCAATGGACATACATGGAGATTCCATATTAAAACAGGGCGACGGTTATCAAAATTTCATTGACCTTCTTATTAATTTATCAAAATTAATTAAGATTAAAAATAGCAATGAAGTGGACATATGTAATTTTATTGTTATTATAGAAGAGCCTGAAACTCATTTGCATCCACATATGCAAAGAAATTTCATTAAATCTTTAAAAGAATTTAAGGAGTTATTTGAAAAAAGAAATATATTTATCCAATTTTTCATATCAACCCATTCCCCATATATTGTTTCAAATTTACAGATTCCGGAGTTAAACATTATACGGAAAAATGAAGAAAATATTATTTCAGTTAAGTTGGAAGAAAACTATATTCAGAAAATTTGTCATGAAGTTTATTCAGATGATGAATGTAGTTTCAACAATATAAAAAAAATAAATAATGTCATTAACAGTTTATTAAATTATTCAGATGTGTTTTTTAGTAAAGGAACCATATTATGTGAAGGTGACAGTGAATTTGGAGCATTTCCTATTTTAGCAAGTAAATTAAAATATAATTTAGACCAATATGGTATTACATTATTAAACCTAGAGGGAGCAGACAGATTAAAACTTTTTCTAAATATATTAAAAGAATTTAAAATTCATACATATATTATTCTTGATGCTGATAAAAAAGAAAAATATGGACATCTCCCCCATATTTCATTTTTAGGTGAAGACTCTACAAAAAATGGTGCCTTTGAATTGGAATTATATAAAAATGCTCCTCATTACAAGATTTTTAAGGCAGTGGATTTGAGTTATCCCTCACTTTCAAGAAATCGCATACAGGAAATTAAAGAAATAATTCCTGAGTTTGATGGATTTGATAGTCTTGATGAAAGTTCAGAAGAATTATTAGAGGAATATAAAGAAAATTCAAATTATAAACGATTAGTTATGAATTATATGACACAAAAAAAGAATATTCTATTTTCAAGAATTTTAGCAGAAGAGTTAGACCCTTCCGAAATACCACCCATATTCAAGGAAGCCTTTGAAAATGCGATTAAATTAACTGAGGAAAATTATGGATAATATTAAATTAAATGATAAACAAAAAGAAGTGGTTTTTTCTGATTTTAACACTTCCAAAATAATTTCAGCACCTCCAGGCGCCGGCAAAACCACCATCATGGCTAAAAGAATTGGTTTTTTGATAAATCAAGGCTACATCAAGCACCCCTATAAAATTTTAGCATTGACATTTTCCAAAGCCGCATCAAATGAAATGAAAAAGAAAATTTCCGATGAAATGAGATTTTCTAAAGACTTATTTCATATTACAACATTTCATGGATTTTGCTTCGATGTTCTTAACGCCTATGGAAATTACATTGGATTGAACAGGAATTTTGAAATGTATACCTATAATCCTAAATACAATCCCCGATTAGCACATGCCTTTGAACACTTCGGCTTAGATTACGATAATGATAAATTTAATGAATGGAAATTAAAGTATGTTTTGAAATGTGGAAAAAATGATAATGAGCAATTTTTAAGGATTTTAAAATATTATTATGATCTTTTAATTGAAAATAATATGATGGATTATGACGGATTATTGATTTTTACATACAAATTATTTAAAAATCATGAGCCAATTTTAGAATATTACGGATCTCCCTTTAAAATCATTTTGGTTGATGAATTTCAAGACACTAATTCCTTGCAATTTAAAATTTTGGATTTAATGGTTACTGGCAGTGCCAATAATAAAAAGAACATTTTTATATTTACTGATCCAAAACAGTCCATTTATGGATTTCAAGGCGCTGATTATAAAAATCACGAGAGAGCCATTGAAAATTTTAACTGCAAGGAGGCAAAACTTAGCGAGTGCCATCGTTTTGAAAACAAGGCTATTGAACAGCTTTCTAAATCCATCAGCAATTATATTGATGGAAATAGAGAAAGTAATTCAGAATTAACAATTAAGGAAAATCTTCCAAAATATTTCATTTTTAATGAAAATCAAGAGGAATACGAATTTATAATTAACCAAATAAATGATTTAAAACATAAAGGCGTCAAATATGAAAATATATGCATATTATCGCCCACAAAAAAAAGTTTGAATAATATTATAAACATGATGAAACTATTAAACTTTAAAAATTTTATATTTATCAGTGACTATAAGGACGAATGGGATGTACAAATTAGAAGATTAACTAATTTGGGCAAAAACGATTTAAGCGAATATAAAAACTTGCATGATATGATTATTTCCAATTTAAAGATACATAATTATTTTAAAGAGGTTATATTAAAAGAATCAAAAAAAATTGACATGCAAAATCCAAATCTAGAAATTGAAAATAGGCTTTCAAATTTTATAAATCATATGATATGGAACTACGACAATTTTTTTAAAAACAATAATTTCTTAAAAGATAAAGTATTTTTATCAACAATACATGGTTCTAAAGGAATGCAGTTTGATGTGAGTTTCGTATGCAATTTAAACAGCGGTTCCATCCCATTTTATAAAGATTGTCAAAGAAATTGTTATAAAAGAACTGGCGAGTTAAACAAAGAGAGTTTGAACTTATTAAATGTTGCAGTTTCCAGAAGTAAAAAACAGTTATATTTAACAAGTACGCGTGATTACAGAAACCATGAGACTTGCATTTTAAAACCTTTTTATAAGTATTTGGAGATTATTAAATAATTTACTAAAAATTATACCAAAATAAGATAACATGTCCAATAAAACAAAAAAACAACATTATGTACCTCAATTTTATTTAAAAAACTTTGCCAATAAAAATAAGAATGGATTTTTTATCTATTGTTATGATATTAATCAAAATAAACAGTACCCTGCAAATATTAGAAATATTGCAGAAGAAAAAGATTTTTATAAAATTGGTTCGGAAAATTTTGAAGAGTTTTTTCAAAATACCGAAGAACTAGCAAGCCCCATTATTAATAATTTATCTAAAACTAAGAAAATCAAACCGTTAAATATCTCTGGAAATAGATATAAATTATCATTTTTTATGTCTGTTCAATATTTTAGAACCAATGAAATGCGTCAAGATCTTTTAGAGAATTTTTCAAAAATATCAAACCATTTAAAAAAATACCCCATGAATACTAAAATGGAAATGTTCAATGATCAAATAGATAAAAAATTCATTAAACATCACCAAATAAACTTCATTAATAAATCTTCACAAGAAATGACTGCTTCATTAGTTTCTAAAAAATGGATAGTTTTAAAGAATAAAACTGAAATCGATTTCATTACATCAGACAACCCTATTGTACTCCATAATTCTAATGGATTATTAGGATTTGCATGTGAACATATTCATATTTTCTATCCCATAAATCCTAAATTATGTTTATGCTTATTGGATCCAGAAAACTATTCCAATTACAAAGAACCTAAAAAATTTAAAAATAATGAAATTATATTGAATATTCAGAAAACAAAAGAACATAATATTAATTCCATAGATGAAATCAATTTTATAAATGATTTACAGGCAATGAATGCAACACAACATATTTTTTCAAAAAATGATAATTTTGATAGAATTAAATATTTAACAGAACATAAAAAAATAATCCCCTCTAATGAGCGAGAAAGAGTAAAAATGAAAGTTTTAAAAAATCCAAAAAATGGGAATGACATACTGGTTTTTAGTCACCCTAATGATAATCTTAATTTTGAATTTAAAGAATTTTATTAAATAATAAACTAATTAAAATGCAATAATTGAATAATATAAATTGCATCTTGAATAGCATCAGTAACTTCAATCTCTTTAAATGTTATATCTTCATTATAATCAGCATCAACACGCTTATCAAACAAACTCTCTAATTTAGAAGCAGCGTTCCTAAATTTGTGTTTTAAATTTTTTTGGTCTTTAGCAATTGTCCTAATTTCTTTAAAAACTTGAACATGTTCACTCAAACCATTTTTATTTTGAAATTTTCCGGTTTCCAAATTTAATTCTCTAGTGCTAAAATTATGATTAAGTTCTAACCAGTATTTTGCATGATGAAATGCAGAATAATATACTCTACTTAAAATAGTCCTATAAATACACTGAAAATTATCTTTAATTAAACAATCTTTATTTTCTAGCAAGTTTTGAGAAAATGCAATAAAATCATCGAATTCAAAAGAATCATCCATATAAATTACCTGCATAAAATAATAGATAAATCATCCAATATAAATTCAATATCATTTGACTCAGCAAAATCCCCAACTTTATTAAAAATTTCATCTGATAATTTTGTTAAGTCTTGAGATGAAATGGAATTTGAAACTTTGATTTTAAATGATGGATTGAAACCATACTCTAAATTTTCAAAAAATTTAATATCTCTTAAATTATATTTAGGAATTAATTGTTTAAGAAATTTAAAAATTAAGCTAATAGCCTCTTCATATTCAAAACTATATTTATTTTCTGGAAATTTTTTAAGTAAAATTATATTCACTTTATGAGAATTTGATTCAATAATAGAATTAGGATAATGCATTTTAGAATTTTCTAAAAATGGATTTAAAATATCCCTCTTAAAATCTGAAGGGTTATTTAATTTTTCAATTGAATTAGCTGTTAAATTCATAGGAAAAGTCTCCTAATTTTAATTATTTATAAAATTCTTCTAAGTTTATCAAAAGAATTAGGATTTGAAATATCAACAATAATTTCATTATTCTTTTGTTCTTTATCATTCCGATAATTAAATGAGATTAACTCTTTTTTAGATTCATCTTCAGGATTATTAACTAAAATTGCTAAACTAATTACAGAAACATCATTTCCAAAATTATCTTTAATTAAATTAAGAAAATCTGAATCAATTTTTTTAGATAAATCAAAATCTTTTTTAATAAATTGAGTCGGGATAATATCCTTATTTTGTTCTGCCATGAAAAAACACTACCATAAATTTAATTAATCATATCACTAAAAAAATCAAAAACATGGATTATTAATTATATTCTATAATTATAATTCAGGTTGCATATATATTTTGCTAATTGATTTTTTTCAAAATATTTTATTAATTAATTTTATGCTTTTATTTGTTTCTTTAAGATTGTTAATTTTATTCTATATACCATTAAATATTTGTTCATTTAGTTATTTAATTTTGGTTCAAATTAGGAAGTATAAACTTTAATTTTATTATTTTCAAGTGACATGCCTAGAATAACTACCACGTAATAATCACATCTTCGACATTTGTTTGATAAGTCTAAATGACAATAATTGATGTGTTGTGCCTGAAATATCAATAGAAATTATTAATAATTAGAATAAAATAACAAGTATTCGTTAAACATCTAAAAAGTTTATTTAATCATTTATTCAAATAACTATTAAGGACAATCTAATAATTAAAAATCAATATAATTAATTCTAATTTTAGGATTACGTCTTGATTTTATCACCTCCTTTTTCCAGTAGTCAATCCGATTTTTTAGAGATATAGAATTAATTTCATTTAAATCTGGTTTCCCATTACGAACGGGCAATTTTGTTTTCCTAGTCAGTATTAACCATAAATAAACATTTTTAATACTGTCTTTATTTAGTTCAGGAATCTCATCATTTTCAATATCTCTTATTTCCCCATTATCAATCAGTTTAAGTGGAATTAAAGACTGGTCCACAACATAAATGAGATTTGAAGCCCCACCAATTTTAACTGAAAACATACTTTTTTCATCTAATTTAAATAAATCGGCAACTTCAATATCATAACTGTCCACGTAGTCTTTAAATCTATCATTACATATAAATCCATCTTCTTCACGTAAAAGATTGAATACTCTTTCTTTATACCATTTCTGTTTATAGCGTTTTTTAGTGTTATCATCCATATTGTCAAAATCCAATCCTTCTTCTTGGGCTTTACCCCTTACAAATCTTAAATAATTTTCTTCATGAAAATCAAAGCCTATTTCATATTCGACATCCAAGTCATTAATCGAATTTTTCAAATCATCCATATATTTTGAGTTATATACCCACCAACTTCCTCCATCTAAAATAGCAGGACTTTCAAAACTATCATAACTTATAATGTCTTTTAATTTAACAAATGAACTTCCAATTTCACTATCCTCGAAAAATATTTTTATTTCCAAAGGATTATCTTCATCATCTAATTTCTCTTCAATGAAATTATAAATTTCATTAACAGTTAAAGAACCTATATTCTCTTTAGATAAGCGTTTATACTTTAATTTAAAATTATCAAATTGATTGAAAAATTTTAGAACACCATCAACTAATATAAATTCACAAATATCAATGCAAGGAGTTTCGTGCTTTTCTTCAATATCAGCGAAAATAGTTCCAATTAACTCATTATCCAATTCCTCTTTTTTAATTTTACTTTGAACTTCTTTAAAATAAGGAATAGAATTTACAATTTCATCACTCCCATTAATAAATGTAATGTAATCAATAATATAAGGCAAACTTTCTAAATTAGGATTGGTTACATCAAAAATAATAGAATTAGAAATTGTTATACTATTTTTAAAATCATTAAAATCATCATCTAATTCTAAATTTGCACTCAATTGATTTAATGCCTCACCACTATCTAATAATATATCTTTAAAATTTACATAATTATTAATTCTTTTATTAATTACTGAATTTGGTGAGAGAACAGTCATAGATTTAACTTTATTTAAAGTAATATGTTCTGCAAATTTTATAGGCCAATCTTTATCTGAAAAATGTTTAAGAGTGTGAAATGCATAACCAAAAGAAACAGCATAAATATTATCTTCAAATTCATCTGGTTTTGTGACATCAATTTTATATTCATTTATTAAAAGAACCGCCTTTGGTTTAACTGAATAATTTACATCCCCTAAATTAAATTGTTCCCTAACCCAATTCCAAGAAAGACCCTTTTCTTGCTGTTCATCCTTGTAATACAAATGCATAGAAAAATTATATTGAATATTTTCTAGATAATTACTTTCTAACTCAAAATTAAATTCCTCATCAGATAATTCATAATCATTTTCATCAGTTAACTCCTGAATTAATTGGTTTTCCAAATCATTATTAATTTTATAGATATTTATTCTTGACATTTTTTCTCCAGTGAAAAGGTAAAAAAAATTAAATTTTACCCTTTAATATTCTTAGGATCTTTTTTCCTAACGTAAGTATTTGACTCAGTTATTTTTCCATCTTTCCTGTGAATTTTCACTTCAGCGTTTCCATGGTTTTTGGCCTGAGCCCTTGCTTTTCCAATAGCTTCATTTTTAGTATTGCTTAGTGTTGAAGCTCTCTTGCTGTTTGGCTTTTTTGTCGCCCAATTTCCTTCTTTAGTATATACAACATGAATTTGTTCTTTTTTAGCCATTATTTTACCGCTATAATTAATTATGCAACTAAACAAAAGTGTAAAAACTAAATTAGAAACTATAAAAAAAAGTTATATTTAAATATCTTAAAATCGATATTAAATCTAACTTATTATGTTTTCATGATATAGTTTCTGTCTTTTTTGATAGGTCATTACTTTAGTAGGATTCAGTAATGATCTACATTTAGACCGTTAATTTTTTTGTTTATCTTTTGTAATCACATAACTTTAATTATTATTTTTTATATACTATAAATTTTTCGGTAAAAACTGCTTTTTAATCAATATTTTTGACTACAAAAAACTATCAAATATTTAAAATAAAAATTAATTAATTTTTAACAGTTTTATGAAAAAATAAGATTTTTCTTACATTTCAAAATGATAAAAAAGAACTATCTTAATTTTTCTTGTAAAAAAATGTTAAACCAAATCTATATGTTGAATTCCAAAAAATATATTTTCAAAAATCAATTAAAAATTTTATATTTATATCGTAATTGTCAACATACAAGTATCATAAGCAAAACAACAAATAGCCAATATGATTCAGTATCACATATAATAATCAGATTTTTATTATAGTTCAAAATATGATGATTTAAGAAAAATAATGCCTCAATCAATTATTATAAAATAGAATATTGATTCCTAAAAACAATCATTCCAGAACCTTTTTCAAAAATTCAACTTAAAAATCTGTCCCCCACATATAGTATTGAGGACGTAACAACATTAGAAATCAATTCATCCAATACTAGCCATTAATGTCTTTTAAAATTCAACTTGAAGTGAAAATTAAATTACAAAATTCTACAAAGCCACCTAACACAACCCAAGGAACATCACTCCTAAAAAATTAACGTATCTTACTCGCACAAATATGCTTAACTCTTTTTAATGAATTTCATTTTCAAAGATTTTTGATTTGATAATATAATACTGAAATTTAAAATTTGCCATAAATAAATAAATATTCAAAATAAAAACAATATTGCCCACAACATATACACACATTTAAATAGTAATTATTCCAAACTTCAACAATACGAGACAACTAGAAATAGAACAATCATACTTACTTGTCATAATACATTATAATAAAGAAATTTTATTAATTTCTTAATTTAACTAATAAATTCATATTATAATAAATTAAATTATATTTAATTTTAAATACTAATAAATAAAAGTCTGAAAATCAATATAAATCATTTTAATTTAATTTTAAAAATTGTCATATTTTAATTTTTCCAATTTTGTCATAATTAATAAAAATATTTATATATAATTTAGGACAGAACATATTATACCCAAGAATATATATCAAACAACGATGTTAAAACTTTAAATACGACATCAAGATAATTAATTAAGATAGGTGAAAAAATGGCAGGTATACATGAAAGATTAAAACAACTAAGGGAGGAAAATAATTATAGTCAAGAACAAGTCGCAAATTATTTGGAAATGGATCAAAGTTATATTTCCAAAATAGAAAAAGGAAAAAGAAATTTGAATGAAATTTCTTTTAATAAACTTTGCCTATTATATAATTGTTCACCGGATTATCTTTTAGGAAAATCTGATGATTATGAGTCTCCAAAATTAGCATTTAGGTCTGATGAAAGTGTTGATTTATTTGCTATTGCAAAAATGAATCAGGTAATTGGTTATTTAAAATTTTTAAGAAAAGTAGAGAGGAAAATTGAAAATGATTAATCCAGATATAATTTTTAAAGCAGAAATACTTAGAAAATCATGGGACATTGATAATACAAGTCCTTTGAACATTTTACAAAGTGCCCTTGGAAATATTAATAATTTAACAATATTATGGTTTCCAATGATTGACGAGTTAAGTGGATGTTGCAGCAAAACAGAAGACGACAATATTATTTGCATTAACTCCAAGCATTCAAAAGGAAGGCAAAACTTCACTCTTGCCCATGAGTTGTATCATTTATTATATGAGGATGAAAAGGACTCTTTTGTTTGTAATGTCAACTCATCAGATGAAAGTGAAAAAAATGCAAATAAATTTGCAGAATGCCTTTTAATTCCAAATATAGGATTATATGAATTTATTAAAAGAAATAATATTGATGATTGGAGTTTGAATGATATTATTAAATGTGAACAATATTTTCAAATCAGCCATGCTGCAATGTTATGTAAACTCAGACGAGAAAATATGATTTCATATGATGACTATTTAATATTTAAATCCGGTGTTAAATCAGCAGCATGGAATTTAGGATACGATTTAAGCCTATATGAACCTACTAATGAACATTATACATTAGGAAAAATAATCCCCTTATCCGGCATGGCCTATGATAATAATATGATTACTGGAGGCAAATATGACGAAATATTACTAAACATTTTTAGGGGTGATATGGTCTATAACACCCTTAATGAGGATGATGATATTGTTTGAAACAGACGTATTTTATGATTCGGATTGTTTAAGTTGTTTTTTGGCCGTAAGGGAGTGTGGAATTTTACAGAAATTATTTTCCAAAATAATAGTTCCTGGAGTAGTGGCGCATGAAATTTTAAAAAAAGGCACACCTCAACATATTAAGGACAACTTTAATGATTTGGTTAAATTAGACTTTGTTGAAGTTCGTGGAATGGAAGTTGGTTCTTCTGAACATGAACTTTTCAATGACATTAAAAGAGATTATGAATTCATGGGAGATGGTGAAGCCGCAGTTATCGCTTTAAATCAAGAAAATGGTGGAGTGATTGCCAGCAATAATCTCAGAGATGTTAAAGATTATGTTGAGGATTATGATTTGAACTTGATTACAACCGCATTCATACTGGCAATAGCTTATGAAAATCATTTAAAAACAAAAGAAGAGTTAGATAAAATTTGGAAAGATATGATAAACAATGGTCGGAAAAGATCATTACCTCGCAATGTCAATTCATTTACACAGTATTATGATGAATTATATTTAGATGATATGTTATTTATGGGGTTAAATTAGATATCAGTCTTTTAATTAGGTCATTACTAAACTAGCCGACAATAGTAATGACTTATAAAAAAAGACAGAACTAATTATGTAGAACAATAATAAGTCAAATAATAATATTCATTTAGAACTATTTAAACATGACCTTTGAAAAGTTAAATATATCCAACAAATGTTTAACATCAGCGTAAAAAATTTAACTGATTTCAATTTTATCCACCCAATTAAAAGTAAAATTTTTCTTACGTATCTTTTAACTAAAAAGATGCTGATAATTCTTATTTTTAAAAAATACAAATCAAAAACTTTATATATTATGTTTCAATGACTACAATTTTTCAAAATGACTTCAAAAAGGATTATATACTGTTAAATACATATATTAACTCTTGAAAAGACCTCAAAATAAGATTACGGAAGGAGGTAGATATTCATGAAAAATATTTACACACATGTTTATTTATTAACCGTTTCAGTTTCACCACATTACTGTTTTGGTGTTCTTTCCATGCTCTCAAATGGAGGTGAAAACTGTGGAGTTAATTATCTTCATCATAGGAACATATTGTTTCAATATTATGACAATGATAATCCCATATATAGATAGAAGATAATAGCCTACATTTCACCTCAGTTAGGTAATTAAGTATAAACAAGTCAATGAAGGTCTTTGAAAACTTCTGTTTTCACGAGGTCTTTTCCCTGGAGATGGCCAACTGTTTAATTACCTATTTTCAGAATTTCGTTAAATTTATATATTGTATATGATAATACAATTATACAAGAGAGTTACTTTCAAGTAAACCTCTATTAGAGAGCAAAAATCTTTAATTTAATGTCAATGTGGTTATTGTGGAGATTTTTCTCTACAATATGGCATTAATTAATTGATATTATGTATTCATGTGAAAAAATTTATTTTTAAGATTTTAATGATGAATTTCATGCACAAAAACACTCATTTACTAAAAGCCAATATAATCAGTTAAATTTAACCCACTTTCCCTGTTTTAGAATTTTCCAAATATATGGAAAATAATTTATATAATACCCAAAATACATATCACCATGAAAATGAAATTGCTTCTCCTTTTTGCCATACTGGTAATAACAATTTCCCCGGTCATGGCCGGGAACAACACGACTGTTGTGGACAATCCTACTCAGTACCTATCAGATGAGCCCATGACTGAAGCGCTTGAAAGTGGAGATTCCAACATTAGCTTCAGCGACGGATACAAGGGATACTGTATTGAATGGGGTGAGCATTCAGCTGAAAAGGGAGATAAGTTCTATGTCCATGACGGGGATGTCGACAACAACATAAAAACATTCTTCGTATATTTCTATGAGGAGTCACAGCGTGACGTCATTGCCACCCAGCATATGATTTGGAAATTCACCGACAACAAGCAGTTCAGCAGGTTCAATCAGACACTGTATGAAAAAATCATCGAGAAATCCGCAACTGTCAAGGTGCCCAATGACGGTGTCTTGAAGATCAACGACACCACTGAAATGGTTTACAGTTTCCGAAATTTCATATCCAACATCAACGAGTATCAGAATTACTTCGCATACAAGATATATTTCAGAAACATAACTCTTCAAAACAACCTGACTCAAAACTCAACAGGAAATGGATCAGACAGCACTTCCCAAAACACTACAAACCAGACAAACATCAAAGAGAACCTTACACAAAATCACACAAACGCATCCTTTAAAAAGACCAGATTCGCCAAAGTGAATGGAAGTTATGAGACAGGCAATCCTCTTGTGTTGCTTTTATTGTCCCTGGCAGTGTTGGTTTTTAAAAGAAGAAACTGATAGGATATTGAAATCTCCATTTCAGGTAACTGCTGATTATATCAGTCGGTTGTGGGTTGATTTTACTAACTATCAAAAATATTCTTCAAATTATCTTTAACTAACAATTCCGTCATGGATGAGCCATACATTAAGCAAGATTGATTATGTAATACAATAGTGGAGTTTAGTCTCCATATTCTTTTTTAAGCAGAAATATACGTATTTCTGAAAAAACATTGTTACTAAAAAGGGATAAGTGTAAATAATAACTAAATAAAAACTTAATAAACCTAAGTAAGTTGTGTAAAAAATCTTACGCATATTTTCTGTTGAACCATTCCAATTCATATCTTCCCAGCACTGAGAAGAAAAGACCTCCTGAAAACAGAAGTTAACTGCATAATATATATTACATCAAAGGAAAATATTAAATAAGGAGGTAACTTATGAACAAGAAGATATTCACTATATTATTATTGTTTGCCATAGTTGCAAGCGTCAGTGCAGTTTCTGCATTTGATTTAGGCGACCTATTCGGCACCAACAACAGCGAACAGGTAACAATTGGAGGAATCAATTTCACCATTCCCGACGGTTATGAGGAAGTCGAATCAGAATTCATGAATCAGACAAGCGATGATTTTAGCACAGGCAACTATACTGTGGAAGGAAAAGCATTCCAGAACAATGGAACAGATGTTGAAATCGTTGTTGGAAATTACACCAACTGCATGGAATTACTGCAAAATCGCACTGATTTAGGTAATGAAACCACCATTTCAGGCATTGCAGGATATGCCGACGAAGAGGGAGACACATACATCTTCAATTATGAGGATTCAAACTATTTAGTAACAATTACAAGCAATGACAAGAATGCAATTGCTGAGTTTCTAATAGCTTAACTTAATCAATAGGAGGTCCAAACATGTCCCCGATAATAACAATAGCAAGTATAATCATCATTATAGTGGGTGTAGTGGAGCTTATAAGAAAACCTGATATGGAACACAAAACCCTTACAATCATTATACTGGCTTTATTGGCAATATTCACCGCATTAAATGCACTAGGCATATAATTCAAGAAAACACGGCAAAAACCATCACCCCTCTAACTTTTTCTATCTATTTTCAATACACCTAGCAAATAATCCTTAAAACCATGACCGTTGACATCCATGACAATGAACATTTCCCAAGTCATCAACTATAAGAATTATTAATTATAGGTTAATTTATTTTATATTTTATATCATTAAGTAGTAGAATAAATAATCATTCCTTTAATTTAAAGAAAAGGTTTAAATATAACCTAAAACATATATTATATTAGACACATGTAGCTACTATTTTTATAAAAAAAGTGTCCAACCATCAAAAAATGAGGAATAAACCATGCCTGAGAATATAAACAATGAAAAAGAGAAATTGCCTTTTGCGAAAAATGAAGTGTACCGCCTTATGAGGGAAAACCTTGACTCCGACAAGATGATCAAGGACCGAGTAAAGGTCGAAATGAACAGGTTCCTGTACAGCATACTGGTAAACGTGTGCAAGCAGCTGAACGATTACCCATACACCACCATAGATTACGAAATGCTCAAGGAATGCATATACCCATACACCAACATCGAAAGGATCAACGAGGAAAAGAAAAGGATTCTCATGCACCTTGATGCCATCAAGGCCGACTGTGACGCATTGGCGATGGATGTTGAAAAAAGCCTGAAACTTAAGGATACGGTTGAAAATGATTTGTTTGCTGATTTTTCAGCCGATGAAAATGAGTATTAGAAGTTAACTAATTTTAAAAAAAAGTGTTTTAGAAACTTACTGAAAAGTAAGTTCCATTTTTATTTAATTTTTAAGATATTTTTTCAAGTCGTCAGCTTTGTCGGTTTTCTCCCATGGAAGACCTTCAATACCGAAGTGACCGTATTTTGCGGTCTGTTTGTATTGGGTGTCACGTAAACCTAAGGTTTCGATGATTCCGTCAGGAGTCAACTTGAAGTTTTCACGCACAATGTCCTCAAAGCTGATGTCATCTATTTTGTTTTCGGTTCCGAAAGCGTCGACCATGATGGAAGTCGGTTCGGCGACTCCAATAGCGTAGGATACCTGGATTTCACATTTTTCTGCAAGGCCGCTTGCAACGATGTTCTTGGCGATGTATCTTGCCATGTAACATGCACTTCTGTCCACTTTTGTGCAGTCCTTACCTGAGAATGCACCTCCACCGTGTCTTGCATATCCTCCATAGGTGTCTACGATGATTTTACGTCCGGTCAAACCTGCGTCACCATGCGGACCGCCTATTTCGAATTTTCCTGTTGGGTTAATGTGATATTTGGTATCAGGAGTCATCAATTTTTCAGGGATAACTGCCTTGAAGAGCTTTTCCTTAATGTCTTCGTGCAATTGTTCCTGATTGTCTGACATTGACTCGTCATGCTGGGTGGACAATACCACTGCATCAAGGGACAATACGTTTCCATCCTTATCATAATTAACTGACACTTGTGCCTTACCGTCAGGTCTTAAGTATGGAAGTTCTCCGCTTTCACGAAGTTCTGTTAACTTATTGGTTAATTTACGTGCCAAATCAATTGGATATGGCATTAATGAATCGGTTTCATTGGTTGCAAAACCGAACATCATTCCCTGATCTCCTGCACCGGTTTCCTCATCTCCCCTGTCAACTCCCTGGTTGATGTCCTGGGATTGTGCATGGAGCCTGTTTTTGACTTCACAGGAATGTCCGTCAAATTCCAATTCCGGCTTGTCATAACCTATTTCAATGATTGTGTCCCTTATGATTTTTTCGATATCTTCATCGGACAAATCAGTGTTTGAGGTTATCTCACCGAATACCATAGCAAAATCGGTTGTCACACAGGTTTCACATGCTACGTGTGAATTCTTATCTCCTGCCATATATGCATCCAATATTGCATCAGAGATTATGTCTGCAACCTTATCTGGGTGTCCTTGAGTTACGGATTCTGATGTAAATGTTCTATATACTTCGCTCATTTTATCACCAATAAAAGCATTAAATGTTACAAATTTATTTCATTTGTAAAATATGCAATAATCATTATATATTATTTTAATATTTGTATTAAATCATATTTAAACATTTAAAAAAATACTCCCCACTAAATAGATAAACCAAATAGTTCATCTTAAAAAAAAAGAAAAAAAGAAAACAGGTTAGATCATACCTGTTAAGAATAATGTTATGTTTGCAATTGTTGCTGAACCAAGATAAGTTCCGCAGATTACAATCAAAGCAACAATGATTCCTCTCCAACCGATTTTCTTAAATGCCTCCCAGTCCTTACCGATTGAAATACCGACATAAGCAAGGAATGCGGTACAGATGGTGGTCAGTTCGACTTGGGAAACGTAATGAGTAACGAAATCAGCAGTCGGAACGCCCGGTATGGCCACGATCAAACCAATTAAACTTATAAAGATGATTGATGGAACGTGGAAAGGGAAAATCCTTTCAAGAGACATACCTATGATTGTAATGACTGAAATGATAATCATTGCAATGAACGCATCAACAAATGACACATGATAACCTACAACACTACCAACGGCCACAATGATTGAAAATGCCAAAAGCAATGTTGACCATCTTTTAAGTTTTCCGAAACTCAAACCGTCCACTGAATCGTCTTCAACATCCTCACTTTCATCATATTCACTATCAGCAATGCTTGCGCTGCCGTCACCTAAAACCGGAGACAGCCACTTATACAATTTTTCCGCAAGAGGCAATGAAATGAAAAGACACATGTAAATTCCCAGACAGAATGAGAGAATGTTACTGCATCCTGCAAAAGCTTCCAGCTGGGTAGCCATGCCCGGATTCATATGCACCAGCGGAACCAATGCCGCAGCATTCATACTTGCACTTCCTATACCTGATGCCATTGCAAAGGCATAAGGGTGGAAAGGTATAATTGAAACACACATACTTGACAGGAAACTGATGAAAGGAGTACCGATAATTGATCCGATTACGAAAATGGCCAGAACCCCACGTGCCTCAGGAGATTTGAAACCGTATTTGTCAATGATGATTGCCAGGTTAGGTTCACGACAGATTGAACTTGCCATACCGATTACCTCTCTTCTAAAACCTAAAAGCAATGCAACCGGCAATGCTATAAGAGTTCCCAAATCACCCAGAAGCTGAAGGATTAAAGCGGGACCCACCTTTAAAATGACGCCGATGGACTGGCCACTTGAAATAGCCAGCTTACATATCAAAACACCAATAAGTATGACCATGGCCCCCTCAGCCACCTTAGCCTGTTCAACATCAATATATTTAAATGGCTTTGCCAAAAAGAGGGCTAAACCCAATACCAAAGCGTAGATTAAAGGCAATAATAAAAAACTGATTGTGTCAGTAATCTTAATCTCTATGACACCAATGGACATTGAAATGATAACCAGAATCAACACTACAATATTTAAAAGGTTCTCTCTCCATGGAGGCCTCCTTTTGATTATAACATCCGCTCGTCTTCTGTATCTGTGAAGTTTAAATCTATTTATTGCACGCATGCGCTGTTCTTTAAATTTCTGCTCATGCATGTGTTTGCCGTACTTCTGAACCTCATGCATGTGCGATTTCTCATCGGAAATAGAATACCTCCTAAATTATCATATTCTATTAAAATATTCATAGACAATTAAAGTTAATGCAAACATAACATAAAAATTTTACTAAATGATTGAAATTCAATCTAAAAAACAGTTGAACAAATGGATTTGTAAACTAAAAAAAATAGATTGAGGAAACTAATTTTCCCCACTTTAATGATTAACAGTTTTTACCTGCTTCATAAACTTCTTTTAAAACATCCTTTTGTGATTTGACGTTTCCAAAGACTTCGAAGACTTCCCTTATATTTGGATTAACTGAAAAGCCGATGAAGCTTTTAATGCCAATCAAAGCATCGCCGCAACTGCTTCCTGCAGCCATGATGATGTAGTAGTCCTGATTTTCCAGATGCCTGAATACAGGATAGCACCTGTCGAAAAACATCTTCAGGGTTCCGCACATCTCATAGTAATAGACAGGAGTTGCGTAGACCACCACGTCAGCTTCGAGCATGTCCTCAAGAATCGGTGCGATTCCATCGTCCTGAACGCATTTCATCTCAGGGGTCTTGCAGGCATAGCATGCCTTGCATGATGAGAATTCAATGTCCTCCAAAAAGTATTTCACGGCATCGTGACCTGCATCAAGGGCTCCCCTGACGAATTCATCACATAATGTATCTGAATTTTGCCCCTTTCTTGGGGATGAACTTATTACAATTACCTTCTTACTCATTTTCAATCCATTCCTTTGCAGCACTCACATTGCCCATGAATCTCATTCCCTTTGCGAAGTTGAGTTCAGGATATGCGTTTTTCAGGTCATTGACACATCCGTCGATTCCTGTTCCTCCTGAGGTGCAGAAGGCCTTGATGGTCTTTCCGCTCAAATCAACGCTTTCAATGAAGGTGTTGATGATTGTAGGTGCGGTGTACCACCATACTGGAAATCCGATGACGACAGTATCATACTGGCTCACGTCACATGACTCTACAATAGGTGGCCTGAATTCCCTGTCATTCATTTCAATTGTTGATCTTGATTTTTTATCCATATAATCCAAGTCAGCGGCAGTGTACGGTTCCACAGGCTTGATTTCAAACAAATCATAGCCGTTTTCGTCTGCTATATTTTCAGCCACTCTTTTGGTTACTCCGCTTGCGGAGAAGTATGCTACCAATACATTACTCATTTTATCACCATGTAAAAATATGATTTCATATTATATAATTGTTTACATTCACAACAATTTTAAAAAATAATATAAACAACCTAAAAGATAATATATTACATTATTAAATTAGTGAAGGTAATAAAAAATGTCAAAACCCGTCATTGCAATAACAAGACCAATCGACAGGGCGCAAAAGGCCTGTGAGATTGTTGAGGAATTGGGTGGAGAAGCCTTTCTCGCACCGACACTTGATTTGGAACCGGTCAACACCGAATCCCTGAAGGAGCTGGTGGCCAGAAAAGACGAACTGGACTGGATTGTTTTCACCTCACCGACAACAATCGTTTCCCTGAACAAGTTCTATCCGGGTTTCATTGAAAATCTGAACTGCATGCTAGCAGTCATAGGTAATAAGACAGGAAAACTGGCTGAAAAGCAGGGCGTTGAGGTTGACTTGATGCCTGATGACTTTACAGCGGAAGGCCTGGTTGAAGAGTTTGCCAAAAGAGGAATAACAGACAAGACAATAGGAATTCCAAGAACCGCCTCCGCAAGATCAACCTTGCCTGAAGGATTGGAGGAGCTTGGAAACACAGTGATTCTTGCAGAAGCCTACAAGTCACTCTTCCCAATGGATGACGAGAAGGTCAAGGAACTGATTTCAAAAATCGAAAACATGGAAATTGACGCAATAACATTCACAAGCCCGCTGACAGTTGAAAACTTCTTCAAGATAGCTGACGACAAGGAAAAGCTTGCTAAATTGCTGAATGACAATCTATTGACCGTAAGCATCGGTCCGATTACCGCAAAGGTTTTGGACAAGTATGACATTGCCTACATTTACCCGGATACCTACACCGTTCCGGATATGATGGAATTATTATTCGAAAAACTAAATGGATGATTATATGAGTGATTATAAATACGTTATTGTCGGAGCTGGGCTTTCCGGACTTACAATAGCTGAGAGAATTGCAAATGAATTGGATGAAGAAGTGTTAATTATTGAAAAGCGTGACCATATCGGTGGAAATGTCTATGATTTCTACAAGGACGGTCTTTTAATCCAAAAATATGGTCCTCACATTTACCATACCAAAGAGAAAAAGGTTCATGACTACCTGTCCCAATTCACGGAATGGACAGATTATGTGCACAGGGTCCTGAGCTGCGTTGACGGCAAACTCGTGCCCATGCCGATCTGCATTGACACATTGAACCAGTTATATGGCCTTGATTTGGATGAAAACTCAATGCGTGAATGGATAGATGAGCACAAGGAAGACATTGATGAGGTTAAAAGTTCCGAAGATGTCGTCCTAAAGAATGCAGGAAGGGACATATACAACAAGCTCTTCAAGAACTACACCGAAAAGCAGTGGGGAACATCCGCAGCAAATCTAAGCCCCTCTGTAATATCAAGGATACCATTCCGTTTCAATCATGACACACGCTACTTTGACGACCCATATCAGGGAATGCCAAAGGAAGGGTTTACAAAGATGTGTGAAAACATGATTAAATCCGACAAGATCCATGTCGGACTCAAGGCTGACTATAAGGATTACATCCACAGAATCAACTATGAAAAGCTGATTTACACTGGACCTATCGATTACTTCTATGACTATAAATACGGAGAACTGCTTTATCGCTGTTTGAACTTCGTTTATGAAATACTGGACGAAGACTCCTATCAGGAAGTTGGTGTTGTAAATTATCCAAACCATCCATACTTTACCCGCATAACCGAGTTTAAAAAATTGACTGGACAGGAAGTTAAGGGAAAAACCGCCATTATGAAGGAATATCCCGGATTCAATGGTGAGAAATGCTACCCATATCCGACCCAGGAATACCTTGACAAATTCAAGTTGTACGAAGCGGAAATGGAGAAGGAAGAAAACGTGATTTTTGCAGGAAGACTCGCTAAATACAAATACTACAATATGGATTTAGTTGTTAAAGATGCACTGGAAATATTTGAAAACGAGATAAAGTGATAACATGATTGCAATTTGGCCACAGTACATGAATAAAAACTTGACACTTAATGAAGGTCGTAAGATCGCAAAGGACGACTGCGTTTCAGACCCTACAATAAACGACATTGAAAGAGCACTTAAAAGACTTAACCTTTCCCACAGCATCCAAAAAGAAAACGCCTATCCTGGAAAATGGTATGAAAAGTCAGGAAGGGCGCTTGTTGAATGGGAAGGAACAAAACTCGAATTGATACGAACAATAAGCTTGGAAATTAAGAAAATGAGAAACTGATTATTATGCAAATGCCACAACTAATGTCTGAACAATACGCCGAAGCGCGTGAAATCATCACCTCATCAGATGACATTAAAGTGTACTCACATATCGACTGTGATGGAATATGTTCAGGCGCAATACTATCAACAATACTGGACAGACAGAACAAGGAACATGAAATCGAATTTGTCAATCTTGATGTGCTGGATGACATCGAGCTGACACATGAGCTGACAATATTCTCCGATTTGGGTTCCGGACAGAGAATCGATACGAACGCCAAAAATGGCCAGAAGATCATCATCCTGGACCACCACCCTCCCCTCAGGGACCTTGACTATAGGGAAGGCAAGGACTACACATACCTTGAAATCAATCCTATTCATCATGGAATTGACGGCTCATATTGCGTGTGCGGAGGGGGACTGTGCTATTTCCTTTCAAAGGAATTCGGTTATGATGACCTAAGCTGGATTGGACTACTCTCAGCAGTGGGAGACATGCAAAACACAACCACCGGCCATTTCGAGGGTCTGAATGAGATTATCCAGCAGGACGCAATCGACGGAGGATACCTTGAAGTGAACAAAAACGACCTCAACATCTATGGAAGGCAGACACGACCGTTATTCGTGGCCTTATCCTATTTCAGTGACGTCAAGCTTCCGATAACAAACAACACCAATGAGACCATGGCGGTTTTGGAGGAACTTGGAATTGAGGAAAAGCACAAGAGAAAAACATTGGGTCAACTTACAATGGAGGATAAGCAAAAGCTTTACCAGTATCTGTCAAGAAGCATTTCCCAGGCCGTTCCGGGCAAATATGTGAAATACATCTCAAGGCTCATACTTGGGGATTCCTACACATTCCTACAGGAAGATAAAGGCAGTTTCCTGAGGGACGCTTCTGAATTTTCAACAGCCATGAACGCTTGCGGAAGAAACCATAAAGAGGAGATTGCCATGGAAGTGCTGAAAGGAGATAGAATCGAATCACTTGATGACCTTGAAGCGGTCAGCCTTGAACACAGACGAAACATAGCCCAGGCAATTGAAAAAGTGACTGCAGATGCTGAGTCAAATATAATTGAACTCGAAAACCTCCAATACTTTGACGGAACTGGCATTAAGCCAGAGATTGTGGGTACCATCACCGGAATGATACTAGGATATTGTAATTGGCAAAAACCAATCATAGGATTTACCCAAACAGAAAGTGACGGGCTAAAAGTTTCACTTAGATGCTCTAGACTCTTATCCTACGATGGAATACACTTCGGTAACATCATTCGTCAAGTGGCAGGTGATGTCGGAGGTACAGGAGGAGGCCATTCAATGGCTTGCGGAGCTTACATTCCTCTTGAGAAAAAAGAAGAATTTTTATCAAGATTTAACAACGAACTTAATGGAAAATTAATAAATTAAGTTTATATACTATAAAGATAAAAATAGTAATTAATCAATTACAATTGAGGAATGAAAATGATGAAGGCATTTAAAAAAAGAGGAGCTCTTACACATTTCCAAATACTAAGTGAAATATCCAAACAAGACCCTCATCTCAAACAAAAAGATTTGGCTAAAAAATTAGGGATTACAATACAAGCAGTTTCAGAAAACATAAAAACATTAACCGAATTGGGCTATATAACTTCCAAAGACGGAAGATCACCATATAAGATTACACAATCAGGTATTGACAAGGTCAAAAAAGACGCAATAAGTCTTAGGAAATACTCCGATTCAGTGCTTGAAACAATGAACCACTATAAAACCATCTGGCCTGCAATCGCAAAAGAAGAACTTAAAAAGGACGACATTGTAGGATTATACATGGACGATGGTGTTTTATACGCTCATAAAAAAGAAGAAAACGCAACAGGAATCGTTCTAGACGATGCTGAAGAGAATATGGACGTTTCATTAACCAACCTAACCGGAATCATAGACATGAAAGTCGGTGAAGTTACTGTCATCAACGTTCCGACCATCAAGGACGGCGGATCCAAAAAATGTGACTTGGACTTGATTAAAAACGTTTATGAAAAAGGCACAAATAACAATGAAATATTCAACAAGGTTGCAGTGGCAGGTACAGTATCACGTGCAGTCACCAACAAGTTAGGAATAAGCATAGACATTGAATATGCCGCACCGCAGGCATCCGCAAATGCCGCCCGTAAAGGTTTGAATGTCCTTGCAATCGTCGTAGGTGACATGAGCAAAGCATTCACCCGTGAACTTGAAAGTGAAAAAATCAAATATAACATCATTGATGGCGCACTATAGTTATTTTTCACTCATCATTTTCAACAGGCTTGCGGATATCTCCAAATAGCTATCGTTTGAAGAATATTGCTTAATTATTTCAATATATTCTTCAATATTCTCATTTTTTATTACTCTTTCAGCATTTTTCAATATTTGCCTATTTTTGATTTCATTTAATTCCTGAGGCGTGGGCAATTCCCTTTCAATGATTTTGGTGTTGTTTGCCTTCTGGATATTCTTAAAGCGCTGAACTTCATCCTTTGAAACCAGCATGAATGCAAGACCGCTTTTGCCTGCCCTGGCGGTTCTTCCAATTCGGTGAACATAATCGTCATGATTTTGAGGGACATCGTAATTTATTATGACACCCACATCGTCAATGTCCAGGCCACGCGCCGCCACATCGGTGGCAACTAGAATAGAAATATTGCCATTCTTGAACTTGTTCATCACCTTGTCGCGTGTCTTCTGGGTCATGTCCCCATGTAGACTGTCAACGGCAAAATCCTGCTTTTTCAAATGTTTTGCAACATAATCCACACTCTTCTTGGTGTTGCAGAATATCAATGCCAGATTGACGTCATAGGCATCAATCAGCCCTGTCAATCCGTCGAACTTATCCCTTATATCGCACTTGAATGCGTATTGCTTGATTTTTGGAATGTTTTTCTTCTTATCGGCAATCCTGATGAATTCAGGGTCCTTTTGATATTTCTTTGCAATCTGCTTTATTTCAGACGGTATTGTTGCTGAAAACAGTAGTGTCTGCCTTTGTGAAGGGATTTTTGAAAGGATTATCTCAATGTCCTCCCTGAAACCCATCTCAAGCATCTCGTCGGCCTCGTCAAGCACAACGCTTTCAACACCAATCAAATCCAGGTTTCCCCTTTCGATATGGTCGATTACACGGCCGGGAGTTCCGACAACAACATGGACTCCCTTCTTCAGCACCCTTGTCTGCTTTCCGATTGGCTGTCCTCCATAGACGGCAAGCACCTTGAACTTTTTAATCTTGGATGCAAGTTTCTCGATTTCAGAGGCAACCTGCATGGACAGCTCCCTTGTCGGACACATGACAATGGCCTGAGGGGACCTGTCGGGAATGAAAATTTTATTGAGAATAGGTATGCTGAAGGCCAGGGTTTTGCCCGAACCTGTCTGGGCCTGACCGATAATGTCCTTGCCCTTTAAAGCATGAGGTATTGACTGTTTTTGAATTGGAGTCAATTGAGAAAAGCCCATATCCTCAATGGCATTTTTCAGTTCGTCTGAAATGTTTAAATCATTGAAATTCATTAATATAATATTTAAAAAACAAGTTTATAATAATTTTGATTGAACGGATTTTTCCGGAAACTCGTGCATATATGAGAATATCTCATCCTGATTATGCATTATTCCATTTTCCTCACACCTTTTCCTTAAAATCGACCTCAATCTGCGGTTGTCCTTGCTGTGGATGAAATAGCTATCTCCAAATTCATCGATATATTTCTCCTTCACGCCGGGGAACCTCTCGTCAAGCATCTCATAGAAGTACTCCCTGTTTCCTTCCCTCAAGGACAGGCCCATTCCCATGTTCAGCACTCCCTTGACATTGGCATCGATGCACCAGTCAAGAATCGCATTGATGTTTTCCTCGGTGTCGTTTATGTGGGGCAATATCGGGCATAGCCAGACCACTGTGGGAATGTTTGCCTCATTGAGCTTATTCAAGACTTCAACACGGCGGGATGTGGGACATACATTGGGCTCGACAAGCCTGCACAGCTCATCGTCGGCTGTGGTTATGGTCACCTGAACCACCGCCTTTGTCTTTTCGTTGATTTTCCTAAGAAGGTCAATGTCCCTCAGCACCAAATCGGATTTTGTGATGCATGCCCATCCGAATCCGTATCTGTAAACCAGCTTGAGGGCCTTTCGAACAAACTCCAGTCTACTTTCAAGAGGAATGTACGGGTCGGTCATTGCGCCGGTTCCAATCATGCAGGGCTTGCGCTTGATGAGCTCCTTTTTCAGCAGTTCAATGGCATTCTCCTTAACCTCGATGTCCTCAAACTTATGGTTCATCTGATAAATCTTGCTTCTTGAATCGCAGTATATGCATCCGTGGGTGCAGCCACGGTACATGTTGATTCCATAATCAGATGTGAAAATGCCCTTTGCAGTTACATAATGCATGAATTAACATTTACATATACTACTATAAAAAATGCCTTATACTAAAATCGACAGATACTAAATTATGCAACAAAAAAACATTACCGAATACGATAAGGAATATGAGATTAAAGACCATCCTTCAGTAAAAGGTGTCAAGATAATTGAAGGTCAAAACAATTTCCCGATTAGCTGGCTCAACCAGCAAGGATATTGCGAGTACCAGCTATATCTCGAAAACATGAAAGGAATAGAAACACAACCTACACCTGCAATGACACAGGGAAGCAAGATACACCACGAGCTTGAGGAGATATTCAAGCAGGACTCAACACCCTCAAAGTTCGAGGACGCCGTCGAGGCATCAAAGACAGAGGCATCAATGTCCAGGGAAGTCACAGTCATCGCTCCGAACTACGGAATAAGGGGAGACATTGACGAGATATGGATGAAACCTGATGAGATTGTGATAATCGACGACAAACCGGGAAGAACACCATACCAGTCAACAATGAACCAGGTGAGGGCATACTGCCTTGCATATAAGGACATGACAGGTGAAGAAAGAAAAATAAAAGGAGCCCTTAGGGAAAGGGGAACGGAAAACCTCTTCTGGATAGAAATATTCACACCTGAAGTCGAAAAGCAAATCAAGTTCACAATCGACAGGATTCAGGGGCTCATTGACGGAACAAGACCATTCGTTCCGACAAAAAATCCTAAAAAATGCAGATCCTGCAGATTCAAAAACAACTGTGAGCATGCAAAATGAACAAGAAAACAATATCAATAATCCTACTGGCAATATTCCTAATCACAATCGTATTCACGGTAGCCAACACATTCCTAAGTGAGAACAATACATCACAGAACCAAACAGGCACGCTGACAATAGAAAACAGGACAGTGTCCTATGAAAAGTCAGGAAAATGCGTGGAGGTCATTGATGGAAACACCATACAGGTATACGGCGTCGGAAAGGTGCAGCTGACACAGGTGGGCTCACCCACAGCCGAGGCAACACAGTTCGTCAAGGACAATTGTCTTGGAAAAACAGTGTATCTGGATATCGACGATAAAAAGCCACAGGACGACTATGGAAGAACACTGGCCATAGCATACACTGAGGACTGCGACATAAACGGAGAGCTTCTTGACAATGGCCTTGCCAAAATGTCATATTTCGAGCCTAGCGAATTCAAAAAAGGAGAAGTCTGATTATACTACCCTATTCAATCCCAAATGGATTTTGTTTTTCTTATACACCCTGTCCAGAATCTCGTTCCACTCTTCAACGCTTATCCTGCCCTTGTTCGGAATGAGCTTGTCGAGTGAAGACTCGTTAACGTTCAGGATGTCGGCAAGAACAAATGAAAGGGTCTTGCCTGTCAATGACAAGTCATATGGGTCATAGCCGGTTACCGCCAAAACCCAAACATTGTCCTTTGATGATGAGTTATACTCACGTCTAAGGGAATCAAACCAGCTGGCAATCCTATTGTTTTTCTCACCTATGCCGTCACCGATGGAAATGTAGTAATCCTCACCGTCGAATTCAACCGAATCGATGGCCCTCTGGATTTTTGCCTTAAGCTCGGGAGAATCAAGCTCCAATTCCCACTCATTGTTGGAAATGCTTTCAGCAAGGTAATTTTCAAGTTCCTTTACGTTTTGAAAATATCCCAAAGGCTCCAACCTGTCCGGATCACGGTCACACAGGTCATAGATTAAATCCTCATCCACATCGACTATTTCGTATCCGTCAAGCTTATGGGACTTGTATTCCTTAAAATCAATGCAATAGTTTTCCAAATCTTCCTTGTTGAGATACCACAAGACCTGAACCCTTTTAATCATGACTCTCTAAAAATAAGAAAAAAGTGTAATTAACTCACGTCAATTACAACAGTTCTAGTAATGTTATTTAAAACCCTATCTGTCTTTAAGAGTTTACCGATTGCCCAATCGAAAATGATTGGAATCCAATAAATCTTAGTCAAGTTGCGTACAATAGCCTGTGGCCAGGAGATATAAGCTCCATTTTTGGACCTGACTTCAAGCCTCATTATAGCCTTACCCATGCTTGCGCCGGCTAATTTCTCACATAAAATGAAATATAGCAATATCACGACAGCAACAAAGAAAGGTAAATAATCATATATTGTATGAACATTGCCTGCACCGACAAGCATGTAAATGAAATAGGACACAACCCACATCAGGGCTGAAACCACAATAAAGTCAAGAATGTAAGCAAAAACTCTTTTTGAAAAAACACTCATATTTTCACCTTAACAAACTCTTGGAACCGGATCCGCTATAGGTGCCTCAAGAATCCTTTCACCACCAATAGGGGTGTTTACAACAACATAATCCCCTTCGACAACTTCACCGATTATTGCTGCATTTTCACCATATTTTTCGCCTTTGATTGCTTCAAGAACCGCTTCGGCCTTATCTGCCTTAACGCCCATGACAACTTTGCCCTCGTTGGCTACTTCAAATGGGTCAATGCCTAACATTTCAGATACCGCATGAACTTCCTCCCTGATTGGAATAGCTTCCTGTTCAAGAACGACTCCCACGCCCGCTTTTGATGCCATCTCATTGATTGCATTGGCAAATCCTCCACGGGTAGGATCCTTCATTGCGGTAACTCCACCAATTTCCAAAGCACTTTTAATTATATTCCACATTGGAGCAACGTCTGATTTCAAATCGGTGTCAAATCCGAAACCTTCCCTGAATGACATCAGGCTCATTCCGTGGTCACCAAGGCTTCCGGTAACGATTATCTTATCACCGACTTCAAGACCTGAATCACGAACTACTTCGCCTTTTTTCGCTATTCCAATACCGGTTGTCACCATCACGATGCCGTCAAGCTTGTCCTGAGGCATTACCTTTGTGTCTCCGGTAATTACTGCCACATCAACTTCCTCACAGGTCTCGTTCAAGGACTTTATGATTTTATCCAAATCCTCTATCGGAAATCCTTCCTGCATGATGATTGCGTTTGAAATAGCCAACGGTTTGGCTCCCATAACTGAAACGTCGTTGATTGTTCCAGCGGCGGAAATCCTTCCGATATCCCCACCAGGGAAGAATAAAGGATCTATTGTGTGACCGTCAGTGGTCATTACAATCTCATAATCTCCCATTGGGATGGAAGCCCCATCATCTAAGGCGTCTAAGCTAATACCACCATTGACACTTTTTTTGGTGATATTATCTAAAATTGTGCTGGATATCAAATTAGCCATTACTTCTCCGCCAGCACCATGATTCATACTAATTTTATCTTCTGACATTTTATCTCCTATAATTAAAAATAATATTAATGAAATAGTATTTGTTAAAACAAGTATATAAAATTATGAAAAAAAAGTTAAAATAAAAAAAGAGAATTTAAAGATAGAATCCTTAAATTAAAATTCCGTTAATAACACCGTCTTGACCAGGTCTGGATGTTACTTTAGCATTACCTTCAGGGGTTTCTACGATAGCACCTTTGGTAATGATGTTCCTTCTTACGTAGTTAGGGTTTGCGGTGTTTTCAACTACTCCGAGAATGTCAACGACTTTGGTTTTACCGTTTGCGTCGGTAACGTTGATTTTATTGCCGGTAGCTAACCTGAGTTTTTCGTTTCCACCACGGGTTCTGATTTTTCTTAATCTTTTTTCATCTAACCTAGTTTCAGCTGGGTCTCTTCCTAATTCTGATTTTCTTTTTCCACGGTTTGCAACATTTCTTGCACCGGATGGACTTCTAGTTGATTTTCCTTGAGAAATTGCCATTATTTCACCTAAATAAATATAATATGTAATATAATAATCGCTGTCTGTAAGTCTCTTTTCAATTAGGCTATTTGCAAGATTATTAATAGCTTAATTATTGAGAGCAAAAAAGAGCCTTAAAGAATAATGATAATAAAATATTAATTTATCATTATATATAAATGTTTTATTTTTTACAGAAAAAATAAGAAAATCAATGTTGATTTTTCAAAATGAATTCATCGAGCAACTCGTCGAATTCCTCTTCGCTCAGATTCTCATCGGATGCGGCTTCAAGAATCTTCTGGATTTCCTCCTGGGAAACGTCATCCCCCAAAAGCTCAAGGAGCAATTCCTTCAAATCTCCATCGTCGATGTATGCCTCGCCATAACTGAGGGATTGTGAGTTGCCTTCCTCGTCAAGAGAGTAGTATGGGATTTCCTGTGGCATTCAACTACTCCTCATCGTCCTCATCAGGGAATTCGTAGTAAACTACATTATACGGATCATCATCAAAGTACCATTCATTAGGCTCGTCGAGCATATCCCCATCATCATCGTCTACCAGGATATCCCCTTCAAGTTCTCCTTCGCCTTCAACTTGAATCACGATGTTAACGTCTTCGCCTAACTCTTCAACATCAATTCCCAATTCATCCAAATCTATTTCCAATTCCCCGTCCTTGATGGCTTCTTCGGGTACGACAATAACTATTTCATCAACAGAATCAATATTGACATTTTCATCTTTCATATTATCACTTCGTTTTATATTTTTAATTAAGTCATATTTAAACGTTAAGCAATAGAATGGAATGTAACTTAGATGTTACAGTCCATTAGATATTGCAAACTCGGAATGCCGAAATCATTCCTGCGCCTTAAGGAGCAGATTTCAGAGTTTTCAACAAACATCCTGAATGACAGGCATTCATCATTGCAGCTGATGCAGATCCTAACGTTGCCGTCCTGCAAAGATTTTCCTGAAACATTGAAAACCTCTGATGCATTTCTTACAAAAACGGAAGTTGGCATGTTGTTCTTATCGATATTTAAAAAGATATCGTCGGAAATGCCATAATCCGCAACGTATCCATGTTCGCCGACAACCTTTCCAACAAAGGTGTCACTTTCTTCGTCATAGCTTGAAATCAATCTTTTTTCCATAATATCAAACCTCAAACATAGTATATCTCTTATAACATATAACGAATGTCCGAGAGCATTTGGAAAGTAATAAGAATAAATTTAAGGACAATAATTAACAATTAAAGCAATAAAATTGCTCCCAGTGAAAAATATTGCATTAGAAAAATATTATAACAACTAAGAATATAGTAGAATTAGGTGTCAAAATGGTTGTAGAGACTGAAGAACAATTGGCTCTTGAGGCTGAAATCAAGGAGCAGGCCCAGAAATTCCTCGCATATCTCAATTCAACACTTCCGGAAAGCATGGAACTGGAATATGAGGGATTCTACAGAAGAGGCTTCTTTGTCAGCAAAAAAAGATATGCCGTGATTGAAGACGGCGAAATCATAGCTAAGGGACTTGAACTGGTCAGAAGAGACTGGGCGCCAATTGTCAAAAAGACACAAGAGGCAATACTCATGGCAATCCTCAAGGAAGGGGATTCCGACAAAGCCATCAAGGAAGTCAAAAAAGTATTAAAAAGACTTAAGAAAGGTGATGTTGACAAGAAGGAGCTCATCATCCACACACAGATAACCAAGCCATTGAACCAATACAAGCAGGTAGGACCGCATGTCGTGGCCGCCCGAAAAATAGAGGAGCACGGAATCAGAGTGAGCCGAGGAACCATCATACAATACATAATCGTTAAGGGAAAAGGCTCAATAAGCCAAAGGGCAGTTCCATACGAATACAGCGAAGGATACGAATACGACAAGGACTACTACATCAACAATCAGTTGATTCCTGCAGTTGAAAGGATCATGTACTCATTCGGCTATACTAAAAAGGACCTTGAGGACATGGCCGCCGGTGAAGTCCAGCAAAGTCTTGACGCATTTTTCTAAAAATTTAAATATTTTTAAAATATATATAAACATCATATGATTAAGAATGATGATGACAAAGTAGTTTTTTTCGATATAGATGGAACATTGCTTGACACTTCAGATTTTGCCGAAACCGCAAGAAAAGCAGCTATCGGACTTATGGTCGATAACGGATTGCCGCTTGACAAGGATGAGGCATACGGTGTTTTAAAGACAATCATCCGTGAAAAGGGATCCAATTACGGCAAGCACTTCAATGTGCTGACCCAGGTCGTTTTGGGCCATGAGGACCCTATGCTTGTGGCACTTGGAATGATAACATACCACAACGTTAAGATGGCGCTTTTAAGGCCATTCCCTGAAACCATCGACACATTGATATATCTCAAAAGTCAGGGATACCGTCTAGCGGTCATATCAAACGGACTGACCATCAAACAATGGGAAAAACTAGTCAGGCTCAACGTACATTCATTTTTTGATGAGGTAATAACCTCAGAAGAAGTGGGCAAGGAAAAACCTAATAAACTTATTTTTGATGTTGCCCTTAGAAAAATGAAAGGAAATCCCGAAAGATCCGTCATGATAGGCAACAAATTCAAACCGGACGCCTTGGGTGCAGTCAATGCGGGAATGAGAGCCATCCTTGTAAACTCTGACGTTACAGAAGAGGACAGAGAATACATAAAAAGAGAAAAACTTGACATCACAATAGTTGAAGATATCGGCGATGTCAACACCATATTATAGCCGGCAATATCTAAAATTCAAGTTCCAAGGTTACCGGACAGTGGTCGGAGCCATATATGTCAGCCAATATTTCGGCTGATTTTACATTATTTTTTATTTCCTCATTTACATAGAAATAGTCCAGTCTCCAACCGGCATTCCTTTCACGGGCACGGGTACGGTAGCTCCACCATGTAAAATTGTTTTCGCCCTCATCAAAGAGCCTGAAGGTGTCAACAAATCCGGCTTGCTCCAATTCATCCAACCATGCACGTTCCTCAGGAAGATAGCCTGATTTTCCTTCACAGTTTTTAGGATTGTAAACATCAATAGGATGGTGTGCAATATTGTAATCGCCGGTTATGACAAGGTTCTTGCCTTCGTCCTTCAGCTCGACGAGCTGTTCCAGCAATGCATTGCAGAAATCAACCTTAAAATCAAGTCTTTTGGCATTCATTCCACTGTTCGGGAAGTAAATGTTGTATAGGAAAAAGTCCGGATACTCTATTCTCAAGACCCTGCCTTCACTGTCAAGCTCCTCAACGCCAAGGCCCTTGACGACCTCGACAGGCTCAATTTTGGAGTATGTTCCGACTCCACTGTATCCCTTCTTTTCAGCCTCATTGAATGCCTGATGAAATCCATCTATGTCAGCCAATTTCTTAGGAATCTTATCCTGGGTAGCCCTAACTTCCTGAAAATTGATAATGTCCGCATCGGTATTGTCAAACCAGTCCCAAAACTCATCCTTTTTTGAAACCGCCCTGATGCCGTTCACATTCCAAGAAACCAGCTTAATGGACATTATAATCTAACTCCCCTATCGATAGGGACTTCACGAAGCCACTTGATGTCACTTTTGTAAAGCATACGGATGTCTTCAACATCGTATCTGATCATTGCCAGCCTTTCGATACCCATACCGAATGCAAGTGCAGGCTGGTTGATGCCTAAAGGCTTCAATACCTCTGGCCTGAACATTCCTGCACCACCGAGCTCAATCCAGCTTCCCTTTTCCTCGAGATAAATCTCGGATTCTGTGGACAGGTATGTGTAAGGGAAGTAGGCCGGACGGAACCTTACCTCAAAACCTAGCTTCTTATAGAACTCTTTTAATGTACCCAAAAGGTTTTGATAGCTTATTCCTTCACCGCAGACAAGCCCTTCAACCTGGTGGAATTCAGGCAAGTGCTTGTAATCGAAGGTTTCTCTTCTGAACACCCTGCCGACTGAAAACATCTTGATTGGTGGCTCATGCTCGAAGAGGTGTTTAGTGGATATTCCTGTGGTGTGGGTCCTTAAGACGCTTTGGCGTGCAATGTCCTCACTCCAGTCGTATTGCCAACCGATGGATCCTGTATCTGCACCGGTTTCATGAGTTTCGGCTGTGAGCTTTACAAGGGCATCGTCAGGCAAGTCACAGGTCAACGGATTTTTAAGATAGAATGTGTCCTGCATTTCACGGGCTGCATGGTCCTGTGGCTGGAAAAGTGAATCGAAGTTCCAGAATGCGGATTCCACATATTCCCCATTGTCCTCAACAAAACCCATGTTCAGGAAAATTTCCCTAATCTCATCAATGATTTCCCTTAATGGGTGTTTTTTACCTGCGAAAACCAATGGTGCTTCTGCATTAATGTCATATGGACGGTATTCCAGGCTTTTCCATTCTCCGTCCTTTAAGTGTTCATGAGTCAGTTGTGTAGCCTGTTCTTTAATGGTGAAACCTATTTTAAGGATTTCTTCACCTTTCGGTAAGATTTTAAAAGAATGTGAGGTTTCTTTTTTTACATTTAAAATGTTTTTCCTACCGGTCAATTTTTTAAAACCATCTAATAAATCATCAGTGAATAATTTTACTCCATCTGCATTTGCCTTAAGGTAATCCAGAACCTTTTCGTCAACGCCAGCCTTGTCTGCAAATTCCTTACCCAACTCGGTGATGTTCAATACACCCTGATCAATTTGAGCCCAGTTCTTTTGGCGCAGCCATCCAAGAGCAATTCCTGCCTCTTTTTTATCGATGCCCGCCTCTTTGGACAAGTCTTTCATGCTGATTTCTTTCTTTTCAGCCAAGACTTCCAATATCCTACGTTCAGGAAGTCCATGCTCGGCATATTCAAGTCCGTCAGAGGTCAGTGAATAGATTTTCTGTACATCCTTGTGCATTTCGATAATGTCCTTGGATGCAAGTGACCCTGCCGCACTCATGACTGATTTGATGTCCATGCCTGTACTTTCAGCAATTTGACTCGGGGTTGCTTCTGGATTTGCTTCCAGTTCCTTTAAAAGTTTCTTTTCATAGATATGTAATTCACTAATGGTTTTTTTAATATCCTCACTCATTTAAACACCATAATTTATAGATTAATAATATGATAATATATGTTTAAATTAATTTATAAATATAGTGCTAAATTTGAAAAAAAAGTAAAAAATAAACAATCATGAAATTTTATTGATTGTTTTGGTTAATTCATCCTTGATTATTTTCACACACTCTTCGGCTTCACTGTCCAATCTGAAGGGGTCCCTTGCAGATACATCAAATCCCTCCAGGATTTCATTGACAGCAACCGTTCCTGCCACATCGATTCCCTTGTTTGCCAGAATCTTGTTTACACAGCCGTTGGGACATCCATTGACAGCAACAATCGGATATTTCTTAAGCATCTCATCATTCTTTCCCTCGATGTCGGCTGAAGTGGAACCCATGCAAATGGATATTGCATTATCATTCTCATTTCTGCAGTCCCCAACAGCAACGCGGGACACCAATCCATTGGGGCTCATGCCGTTGCAGGGAGCCAAAGCAATCCTATCCACCATAATATCACCTTGGAAAATATTTATTATCTCTTTTACTATTTAATAAATTTGCTTAAAACGAAAAACATCATTTTTGAAAATGCCTTCTTCAGAGGATTCAGCTTGATTTCGGGAGCAAAGTCATTATTAATCAAGTCATTTTTAATCCAAAACTCCCTATCCGCTTCAATAGGTTCGTTTGAGCATGCCATGGCTTTCCAAACGTCATAAAATACAATGTCTCCAAGCTTTGGATTGTGCAGCTTCCCTGATTCCACATCCCTTGCGAACTTCCGTGAAACCTCATTGATGGCCTTTGCATCAATTGAGTCCTTTCCTCCGCAGGCGTAAGTGATCTTATAGACCTTATTAACGCCCCAGTGCCTTAAGGTCTCATCGATGTATTTAGCCACGTCCTTCTGGCCTGCCCCCGCAGTGGAAACCACCACCAATGCCTTTTTGGTGAAGAATTCGGGCCTGTGATAGAAATAGGCAGTGTGGTCAAGGAAATTCTTCAGAAGGGCTGTCACGTTCATTGCATAGACCGGACTGGCAACGATGATGCCGTCGGCATCCATCATCTTGTCGACTATCGGCTTGATTATGTCCCTGTGGGGACATTTCTCCTCACTTTCGACAATGCACTTGAAGCATCCGTTGCATAACGGAATCTTTTCCTTCATCAGATGTATTTCCTCAAAATCCCCATTTAAATTGGATTTTACCTGCTCAACCATTTTCCAGGTGTTCTTACGCCTTGGTGAACCATTAATAATAACATATTTCATAATCATAACTCCTTAAGCTGTGTGTCAAGAACCAGCTTTTCCCTATATTCGAATTGAGAGTCAAACTCGTCAACCTCATCGTCATCCACATCAAAGACATCGGGATTTCTGAATATTCCCAATTCCTTTTTGACCTTACTTTCATCAAATACCCTAATCATGAAAAAGGGGTTCTCATCATCCAAATCCGTTCCGTCCAGGTAGAGTCCATATTTTGATGCGCTCACAAAACCGAATCTTGAGTAGTAATTCTCATCGCCTATCACAAGAACGAATGGAATGTCATCGCCTTGAGCTATTTGCAATGTGTAATCGATCAGCTTTGAGCCCAATCCATGATTTTGACAGCTTTTCTTGATTGCAAGGGGACCCAATACGACCGCAGGAACAATTCCGCTTTCATAGCTGATTGTGCCTCTTGAATAATTGATATGGCCCACTATCTTTCCGTCTTCTTCGATGACATATGCCAGATTTTCTAAAAAGCTTTCATCATCACGCAAATTATGCACTATGAAATGCTCATATGCTCCCGGACGATATACGTTCCAGAAGGAGTCTCTCACAAGTTCCTCAACTTCCATGTAATCGTTTTCACTTTCAAGCCTAATCCTCATGTTAATCATCCCCCAGTTTAACAGAATCGAAAATTGTCCTTGCATGCCTTTCGGTCTTGACTAGAAATTCCTCAAGAAACTTTTCATCGTCTTCAGGATAGTTCAAGAAGAAATGTTCATATAACAAGAACATTCCATAGTAGAAGAACGATTCTGAGAGCTGGCGCACATCGCAATCCTTCCTGATTAGATTTTTCGCCTTCATCAGATTGAACAGGGAAATCCATCCCTCGACTGGTGCCTCAATTATTGATTTCTTTAGGAAATCCCTCACTTCATCGTTGTGATAGGATTCTATGAAAAGCAATCGTGTTATCTTCATCATCCTCTCTTCCTTAAGCTTGGAGAGGAATGCGTCGGAGCCTGCCTTGTAGAAAAAGTCAAAGCCCTTGTCCAGGTTCAGGCTTGCCTGCTCCAAAGGTATTTCATCGCTGACCATTTCATCAATGTAATACTCAAAGATGGCATTCAATATCTCCTGTTTGCTTGAGTAGTGATTGTATATTGAGCTTTCCTTTATTCCAACTTCTCCAGCAATCTGACGGACAGACACCCCATCAAATCCATATTTTGAGAACAGTTCGATTGAGACTTGAAAAATTTTTTCCTTGTTGTTCATGATATCAAAACTAACGCTTGTTAGTTAATATTCTATTGATGGGACATATAAAACTAACGATTGTTAGTTTAGTGATAGTGAAATTAAAAAAAAGAAAAGAAAAAAAAGGGATAATTTAAAAATTATCCATTATGTATGTGCTGTAATCGGCATATCCTCTGAAACAAGGTAGAAGTCTACCGGACGAGAATAGTCGGTGCTGTTCAATACTCCACTGATTTTTACACGTGCATGATCAAGGTGTACATCATGACTGTATTTGGTATGGAAATCGGAAGTACTTGAATCGGAAAACTTCAAGGTCAGTATTCCATCTTTCACTGAAACCTTCAAATCATTCTGATCATATGAACGTTCGAAATTATCCTTTTTATCATAACAATCCAAAGATATGGACACATCGTCAGATTTGATCAGTGTTGAAAGGTCGTCAACCAAATTAGTTGTATTGTAGACATCAGGATCGCCGAAGAATACGGAATATTCAGTCACACTGTTGTTTGTCAATTTGATTTTGCTCAAGTCCATTTTAACCAGGATATCCTCAGCAGTGTAAGTTGTATATGCTGCCTCAGCATATTCCCCTGTACTCTCATAGAAATAAGCGTAAGAGCTACTTTTTGTTTGCTGGTCAGTTATGTCAATATTAGAACTTTTAACCGGAATGTCCTCTTCATTTATCTCGAAGAAAGCATCAGGATCACTGTTAAAATCGCCACTATCCTCATAAGTATTCATATCCGGTGTGAAAATACCGAAGATGGCTGAAAAGACTAAAGTCAAAATACAGCATCCAATAATGATTGATACAATTTTCTTACCTTTGCTCCAAGTTTCCCAATCGTCTCTAAAATCCTTTAAACTCATATGTAATCACATCCATCATTGAGAATCCTCACTAGATTCATCCTCAGCACTAGATTCCTCTTCTGCAATAGATTCCTCCACAGCACTAGAATCCACATCAACACCAGATTCAGCCTCAACACTAGAATCCACATCAACACCAGATTCAGCCTCAACACTAGAATCCACATCAACACCAGATTCAGCCTCAACACTAGAATCCACATCAACACCAGATTCAGCCTCAACACTAGATTCTTCTTCCACAATAGATTCAGTCACAACACTAGGTTGAGTTTCTACACTGGATTCAGTCACTACATTAGATTGAGCCTCTATCTGAGAAGGAGCCTCATCCTTATCTACAAACAATATTCGAATTATCAAACCTATTGAAAATATAGGAACTGTCCACATTAATGCGCCGAAAAGCGCCCTTAAAATAGAACCTTGGACGGCGTACACAATAAAGCAAAAAATAAACCATACAAAGGAAATTACTTTAAGTTTAGACAATCTATCTTCATAAGTTTTGTAAAACAAAAGTTTTATAACCTTATTCATAAAATTCCTCCACACTAAAGAAAATAAAACTTAAATGCCTTGATCAGAATAATCAAACCTAAACCGCCGCACAAGCCTGTAATAAGTCTTAACGTATTGTTGCTTTCCCTAAGCTCAAAATATTGAGTGAAACCATCGATTGCAGCAGGAATCAATAGCAACACTGCAAAAATCAGGAACTGCATAGAATAATCTATATAATTAAAAAAAGCGTATATGCAATACAGAATAACTGAGATATAGAATCCTGTACATCTGGCACAAACCGGAAATTGGTGTCCCTTAATATGAAAACTTCTCTCAGGCCTTCTATGACAAATCAAATATGTAACATCCATTCTAATCAAAAATCATTAGGAAATATACACTATCATGAAGTGCGATTTACATTTAACTACCATATGCCGACTATAATTAAGTCAATTTTCTTTTACCTCTCCAATTTATAAAAATTAAAAAGGCAATTGATTATCCTCTTAAATATTCAATTTTAAGATATATAATACTCTATTTAGCAAAATATTTAAAGTTATATACTTTTATAGGTCAATCATAGTTGAAATGTAAAAAATATATGTCAAAAAAAGTTAAAAAAAACATATTCAGAGAATTTCTCTGAACAATCATTCAAAATTGGATTTAAGATAACTTACAAAAATTGAAGCCGCTGTCAAATCCGCAGTTGTTCCCGGATTATACTTGTTGCTGAAGAGATAATCATCAAATTGGCCAACCAATTCCATGAAATCATCAGAATCCTTCATTTTAAGCAAGTCACGAGTCATCAATGATATTTTAAGGGCTTCCTCATCCCCATATTTTCTTGAAATCAATGTATCAGGAACATGTGACAGTATTGTCAGGAATGTCAAAAGGCAAGCCTCGTTTTGGGTCTTTTCCTCTTTCAGCTTATGGTAGATAGGATATCCTATCTCAAAAACAGCAGGCATGTCGCTGGTCATTTCACGGGCAAGCATATCCCAAGGAGCTGAGATTTTCAAAACGTCATACATTGTCTGGTTGTTCTGCCTAAGTTCGTTTTTAGCATTGTCGCTTGCAACGTCATACTCATCCTGATCTCCCATTCCACCGGCATCTGCAATGTTGATTGCATCATACAAATCGCATGCGTCATCAACTGAAGTGTTTCCCATGACCAACTTGATGTTTTCCCTTATCTCATCGAATGAGTCACTGATTGCAGCTGCAACCGCAATCGGGGTTGTCATCATGACAATTCCCAAGTTGGTGTTGTTCTTAATCCACTTGTCGGTTTCGGCCACTGCCTGAAGAATGTATTTACCCAATTGAGGGTTTTCAACATCCACATCAGTGCATGCCTCACGTATTGAGTCTCCAATTACTATTCCACTTATCACAAAGTCCTCAAAGACCATGTCATCATAATCACGAGTCCTGTGGACATTTCCAGGTTTAGGATATCCGCTTACCTCAAGTGCTGATGCAATCTGAGCTATTTTTGCAATTTCTGACGCCTTCATTCTATCACATCATTCAAAAGTAAGTATGGTGCAAAGTTAGTGATTATTAAGTCTGCTCCAGCTCTTTTTATTGAAAGCAATGATTCGGTGATTGCCCTTTCTGTTAGAAATCCTTTTTCAATGGCTGCCATGAGCATTGCATATTCCCCACTTACGTTGTATGCAACCAACGGCAACATGAACTCGTCCCTTACCATGCGGACAACATCAAGGTATGGAAGTGCAGGTTTCACCATCAGGAAGTCACATCCCTCAATTACGTCAAGTTCGCATTCACGGATTGCCTCAACCGCATTTGCAGGATCCATCTGGTAGGATTTCCTGTCTCCGGCATGTGGTGATGAGCATGCAGCCACACGGAACGGCTCATAGAATGCTGAAGCGTATTTTGCTGAATAGGACATTATCATTACATTGTAGAATCCGTTTTCATCCAATGTCTCACGGATTGCGCCAACCCTTCCGTCCATCATGTCTGAAGGCGCAACAATGTCCGCACCCGCTTCGGCATGGGACAGGGCCACTTTTGCGATGTAAGGCAAGGATTCGTCATTGAGAATTTCAATGCCGTCATCGGTATCGTCGTTTTCAACAATCATTCCGCAATGGCCGTGTGAAGTGTACTGGCATAGGCACACGTCTGTAATTACAACAAGGTCGGTTTCCTTCTTGAGCCTTCTGACCGCCTTTTGAACGATTCCTGTTGCGGAATAGTCAGGGGTTGCAATCTCATCCTTTGTGTCCTCTTTTGGAATTCCAAATACAATTATTGATTTCAATCCTTTAGCCTCAAGCTGCTTTGCAAATTCGACACCGCTATCTAAAGAATACCTGTATTCTCCTGGAAGGGAAGAGATTTCCTCCTTTTCCATGCCTGTGAGCTCCTCTTTAAAGTAGATTGGATAAATCAGGTCGTCTTTTTCAAGCTTAGTTTCACGGACAATGTTTCTTATCTTTGCATTTTTTCTTAATCTTCTCATTCTTGTAATTGGAAAAACCATAATAATCACTTAATTAACTTTATTTATTTTAAAATTATTTAACTTTTCACATGATGAAATTGCTTATCTGATGTAAAAAAAATATTTCACATAACTTAATTATTGAAAATCAACAAAAAATCAATTAAGGTGATTTAAAATGAGGAAAACAACAAGTTATCTACTGGTATTGGCAATCGTCGCAATGTTTCTCTTAACCGCAGTCAGTGCGATTGATTTGCAAACCCACGACTTTGACGGCCATTTCAAGATGGATGTTCCAAAAGATGCATCATTCAAGAAAGTGAACGACACATATGAAAGTGGAGCAGTATACATTGATGAAAAAAATAGCATTACAGTCTCATACACCGACAAGGAAGACTATTCCGGAAGTTTCCCATCATTTACAGCGGATGCCGGAACCAAAATGTATGAAGACGGAAATTACAGTGTAATGGAATTCCCAGACGGCACCAAACTGGTATCATATATTGATGAATCACATTTGGTCTTAATTAACTCAACAATGGAAGTTAAAGACGTTGAATCCATGTTGGACACAATAGATTTTTAGATTGATTGAAAAATCAATCTGCCTTTTCATTTTTTTGACCTGCAAAGCAACTGTTTTTATTTGAAATTTTTACAAATTTAAATATGATTTAAAAGATATATTTACAAAAGAGGTCAAACATGTCAAATTCAATAGGAGAAAAATTTAGAATCACAAGTTTCGGAGCAAGTCACGGCCCGGCGGTCGGAGCCATTGTTGACGGATGCCCTGCAAACTTAGAATTGACTGCCGAAGATATCCAGAAGGAACTCGATAAAAGAAAACCTGGCACAAGTGGTGTGACCACACCTAGAAAGGAAGCCGACGAGATCCAGATTCTTTCAGGAATATTTGAAGGCAAAACAGATGGAACACCAATCACAGGAGTTATTTTCAATAAAAACCAACATTCAAAAGACTATTCCATGTTCAAAAACACTCCACGCCCATCCCATGGGGATTACGGCTGGATGATGAAATACGGAAACTACGATTACAATGGCGGCGGCCGTGGAAGCGGCAGGATAACTATCGGACATGTTATTGGAGGAGCCATAGCCAAAAAACTATTGAAAACACAAAACATTGAGATTGTCTCACATGTTGTCCAAATCGGAGACATAAAAGCAAAACCACAGGACTTCAATACAATCAAGGAGAATATTGAGAAAAATCCTGTTCGCTGCGGTGATGCTGATGCTGCAGGAGAAATGGAAGAGCTGATTTTATCCAAAAAAGAGGAAGGAGATTCCGTTGGAGGAATCGTTGAAACCATTGCAGTCAATGTTCCTGCAGGACTTGGAGAACCTGTCTTTGACAGACTTGACGGAGACCTCGCAAGAATCCTAATGAATATCGGAGCGGTTAAAGGTGTTGAGATTGGCCTCGGATTTGACGTTGCTGCACATACCGGCTCTGAAATAAATGACGCTTATCAAATAGATGACGGCAAAGTTACAACAAAAACAAATAATTCAGGAGGCATCGTTGGCGGAATGAGCAACGGCATGCCTATCGTTTCCAGAATTGCCGTTAAGCCTACACCATCAATTTCCAAATGTCAGGACAGCATTGACCTTGAAAAGATGGAAAACAAAAAAATAGAAATTAAGGGACGACATGATCCCTGCATATGTCCTAGAGTGACCGTTGTGGCTGAATCCAGCACTGCAATCATCCTAGCAGACCATATGATTCGTTCAGGATTCATTCATCCTTCAAACTTGGAATTTTGATTTTTACTGTTCTTGATAATGGACAATTCATCGAATTCCTGATGCTTGAAAGCCAGCTGATAGGAATTCTTTTTTTCACTTTCATAGAGATTGTGGCTTGTACTGTGGATTGATGACTGGACATCCTTAAGTGAAATCAGCCTGAATCTTTTCGGATTATTGTAATTCACATTGAATGACAATCCGTCAAATGCAGCTATTGTCTTGACGCCAGTGACCTTGGACACTTTTTTTGCCTCAGTAACCGGATTGCTTGAAATCATCTTAAGCCCCAAATGTGTCATGACCGCAACCTTCGGCTTGACCTCATTGATCAAATCGATGAAATTGCGTGTGCACATGTGTCCGTTGATGGACTTGTTTCCCGGCCTTAAGACACTTGCAATCAGAATGTCAGCACCCTTATGCTCATTTGCCAGACCATCAAAGTAGCCTGTATCTGAGGTATAGGATAGCTTGAAGCCGTTGTAGTCTATCTGGAATCCTGAGCCTGTTGGATCTCCATGAGTGGTTTTGGTACCCTTAATGGTAATGTTGTCCAGTTTGTTGGTGAAACCAGGCTTTAAAACCAACTTATCTGATTTTGACTTGTGATAGTTTGAAATGCAAGGGCCCCACTTTTCATATCCCTTCAGGACGCTTTCGCTTCCTATGATTGTACCTGTCCTTTTGGTCATTCCCTTGGTCATTGCCTCAATCAGAATCTCCGCATCGTTGTAGTGGTCAGTGTGGGAATGTGAAACTATGACCCCACTCAAATTACGCGGATCGAATCCGAACTGGTATGTTCTGATTAATGCGCCAGGACCAGGATCAACATGGTAGTTCTTGCCACCCAAGTTGTCAATTCTGAATCCACCAGTCATTCTTCGCTGGCTGATGGCGGAAAACCTTCCACCACCACTTCCTAAAAATGTAAGTTTCATTTAAAAACCCCATTCATAATGAGCATAAAATTACATCACACTTTAGAGAGGACTTGTCCTTCTTGAGGCACAGGTCTTCATTCTCAATGACAACTTTATCTCCTATCTTTACGTTATCACTTTCTGTAAACATTAAAACGTTTTGGCCTGGGCCCGCAAGCTGTTTCCAGTTCTCGTCAACAGCCTGAACCTTCTTGTCCAACTGCACGAAAAGCATGTTGTCGTCGATATTGACCACTTTTCCGACTGTGCCCTCATTCATGATCTTGTTGACCATGTCAATCTCAATCTGTTGCTGGACAATCTGTTCTGTCAGCTCCTGTCTGAACTTGGTCAAGACCTTTATGTCATGGTCTATTGTGATGTCCAGATGCTTTTGGGCTTCCCTCTCATTGAACTCAGGATGCTGAATCATCACGTCGACATTCTTTCCGACAGTAGGTGTCTTGGAGGCGACGTCCTCTATTATGCCCTGGAAGATCTCTCCGATGTACCTTAGGCTTTGGGAAGATTTCCATTCTCTTTTAATAAATGTTTCAGCCATACGCTTTGCATAGTCATTACCGAAGATGATGACTCCGTTCTTTCCTGCCTTACGGGATTGTGTGTCTGATCCCAATAGCTCTATAATCTGGTAACCAGATGTGGTCCCGTAGATACGTCTTCTTCTTGTTTCAAATGTTCCTTTTGTGCTTACTTCTCCACGAATGGTGTTTCCGATTATCTTCAATTTGCTGGCATCGTCAGTAATCTTTATTGAAATTCCCAGTTCCTTCGCCCTTTTCAGGAAATCCTCATCTGCAGTAATTTTTCCACTGTATAATTCGTCTTCTAATTTTTTTAAATTTTCTTTATCACCGAAATATCCTATCTTTCTTTTATCACTCGCCATTACACATCCTTTTTTTCCAACATAAGCGATAATTAAGCTCATAATATCTCCTAACATTGATATTTTAAAATTCTTAAAATATCATTAATTTATTATTTATATATATTTTTAATTATCATACATTATATAGTTTAATGATAAGTTTGAAAAAACGTTGATTTCATTGATTTTAAAAATAAATATAAACAATTAAAACAGTTAGAACAAAAATATTAGGAATTTTGAAAGAATAAGCAATATCTTTAAATAATAACATGACCTATATATTATTATATTAATTGTTAATTATTTATCATGATAATTTAACATGAATATACAAAAAACGACAGGAGAAAAACTTATGAAAGATCTCAATAAGATGTTTAAACCTGAATCTGTGGCTGTTATTGGAGCTTCCAATACCCCTGGAAAAGTAGGATATATCATTGTTGATAACCTCATTAACGATGGTTTCGAGGGAGAAATATATCCGGTAAACCCAAAAGGTGGAGAAATTCTTGGAAAAACCGCTTATCCAAACATTAAGGACGTACCTGGAAAAGTTGATTTAGTGATTATCACTATTCCTTCCCCATTTGTAAACACTGCCGTTAAGGAATGTGGTGAAGTCGGTATAGAAAACATGGTTGTTATTACTGCTGGTTTTAAAGAAGTGGGTGAAGAAGGAGCAAAATTAGAAGCTGAATTAACTGCACTCGGTGAAGAATACGGTATAAATATTATCGGACCAAACAGTTTAGGAATAACCGATTCTCACACTCCATTAAATGGATCATTTTCACAAATGATGCCTCCAACCGGAAACATGGCATTCATCTCCCAAAGTGGAGCAATGATGGTGGCTATTATCGATTGGAGCGTAACCTCCGGAATTGGATTCAGTAAAGTAATAAGTTTAGGAAACAAGGCCGGAGTATCAGAAATCGAGCTATTGCAATACCTGGCTGAAGACGATGAGACCAATGTTATCATCTGTTACTTAGAATCCATTTCAGATGACGATGACTTTGTAAGAACCATGAGGGAAACCGCACACAAAAAACCGATTATCGTGCTCAAATCCGGTTCAAGCAGTGCTGGAGCAGCAGCTGCATCCTCACACACAGGAGCATTGGCGGGCAGTGACCTTGCATTCGATACAGCATTCCACCAATCAGGAATCATGCGTGTGGAAACTATGGCTGAACTCTTCGACCTCGGTTTGGCATTCTCAAAAGCACCACTTCCAAAAGGAGATAACGTAGCTATCATTACCAACGCAGGCGGTGGAGGAGTTTTAACCGTGGACGCAATGGAAAAAGCCGGTTTAAACCTTGTTCAATTTGATGAGGAAACCACTGCAAAACTTAAAGAATGCGTTACTGAAGAAGGAAGTGCGAAAAACCCTATTGACGTATTGGGTGACGCACCTGTAATCAGATACAAAGAGTCATTAGAACTTGTCTTAGGCTATGATGACGTTGACAGCCTAATCGTAATGGTCTGTCCAACAGCATCCGCTGACCCTGATGGAATTGCCGAAGCAATCATCGAAGAGAAAAACAAATTTGACAAACCTGTAATTGTCGTCAACATGGGAGGACCATCCTTCGAAGATGCAAACGACGCCTTAAGAGAAAACGGTATTCCAACATACGTATTCCCTGAAACCGCAGTGACCGCTTTAGAAGCAATGGTCAAATTCGCAAGACTGGAAGAACGCGAATACGATGATGTAATCGAAAAGATTGATGACGTTGACAAGGATGCAGTTAAAGCGATCTTCGACAAAGTTAAAGCAGACGGCAGAGACACACTACTCGGTAGTGAAGCATACGCTGTAGCTGAAGCTTACGGAATTTCAGCAGCACCTATCAAATTATCAACAAGTGCTGATGAAGCAGCTGAACTTGCAGAAGAAATGGAATTCCCTGTCGTGCTCAAAATCGCATCCGACAAGATTCTGCACAAATCAGATATCGGTGGTGTAAAAGTTGGAATCAGCAGCGCCGAAGAGGCAAAGGCAACATATGAGGAAATCATTGCCAATGCTAAGGCTGCACACCCTGACATCGTTCCTGACGGAGTGGAAGTGCAAAAAATGATGGATTCCGGTGAAGAAGTCATTGTAGGTATGATTCGTGACAAACAATTCGGTCCTATGATCGCATTCGGTATGGGCGGAATCTACGTTAACCTTATTGAGGACGTATCATTCAACCTTGCAAAAGGAATGAGCTCACAGGAAATTGAAGAGCAAATTGCTTCAACCAAAGTATCCAAACTGCTTGAAGGATACCGTGGAGAAGCACCTTGCGATGTTGAAGAGGTTAAGGAAGCTATCAAAAGAGTAGCCAGATTGACCTTAGACTTCCCAGAAATATCCGAGCTGGACATCAACCCAATATTCGTATACGAAGAAGGTTCATCCGCTCTCGATATTAAAATCAAATTATAATTTCTCATTTTGAGAAATTACTCTTTTTTTATTTTTTTAAACCATGCCCGGTGACATTATGTATGGTGAAATAGATTTGGAATCATATACCATTTCCATAATCCGATTGAACACTGCATTTCAGAAATTGGAGGACAATGCGGATGTTTTGGAAATCAGAAGCTTGTTTGAGGAAAGCTATGAGGATTTGCAAAAGATATATTTGGACATCGTCGATGACTTGAATCAGGATGAGGTCAACTTAAACGAGTATTACCTGTTCTTTGCAAACGGAAAACAGGCATTCCCACAATACATAGATGCTCTGAAAAGCATCGACAACGATGAATTGGAAAGTTCGGTGAAATCGCTTTTAAACGTGTTTGAAAACCTAAACAAGATTGCCAAGGAATTTAAAGGAATTGATTTGAATGACTATTGATTTGAGTAAACTAGGTATTGAAAAGGACTTGCAATACGAATGCATTACAACAACCGTCAGCAGGGATGGAGTCAAAAATGCGGCGGCTTTCGCATTTGTTTATTTGGGTGGTGACAAGGTTCACTGCCACATCTTCGAAGGGTCAAAAACATTGAAAAATATCCTATATACTAATGAATATGTAGTTAACGTTACACAAGATCCATTGGTTTTCACCTATGCTACATTAGATTGCTTAGGCGATGAATATTTCACCAGTGATGAGGACATAGCCATCATTAAAAACACCCCTGCTTACATTATTGTGGATGTTGAAAACGTTGAGGCCAAGACCCCTGAAAATTTCCCAATCAAGGGGGACAACAGCATATACTTCATCGACGGAAAGATAAGGGAAGTCGTCATAAACGATGAAAATGCACAGGCATACAACCGTGGAATGAGCGGTCTTATTGAGGGGCTTGTCAGCTTCTCAAGATACAAGATTGTCGATGATGAAAAAAGAAAGGCGTATATGGACAGACTAATCGAAAACCAGAGGGTTATCGAAAAGGTTTCAGACGAAAAAACAAAGAAAGCCATGGCTAAACTGAGAGCCGAATACGAAAAAAACTAGTTTTTAAAAAAAAAGAAAATAAAAGCATAGTTTGAATCAACTATGCTTCCCAATATAAATCTTCATGGGAAATTGTTTCGTTTAAAATTCCTAAGTCAACTTCTAATTGTTGGAATGCATCCACGTTTGCTTTGTAAGTGTCATCCAAACCAAAGATGAATGGGAAGCTTTGTAATGAGTCAGCTTCAGCAGCAGGGTCAGCAACGATGTCTTCAGGTAATAATTTGACTATGTCGTCAGTCTTATTAGCTTTGATTTGTTCGTTGATGAAAGTGGTTGCATTTTCATGAATTGCTACAATATCTTTTGCAGTGTCTTCATGATTTTTAATGAAGTCGTCTGATGCTACAACAACACAACATGGGTGTCCTGGCATGATTTCGGATGAATCAACTAATTCATCAATGTTGTCATCGGTTTCCCCAAGACTTACATAAGGTTGGAAAGTAATAGCTGCAGGAAGGTTACCGGTTTTTAAAGCGTCGTTGATAGATGGAACTTTCATAGCAGACTCGTTAACATCATCTAAAGACATTCCATTAGCTTTTAAGTATGCTGAGAGCAATACGTGTTGAATGGATGCTTCACCAGGAGTTGCGATAGTTTTTCCAGCTAAGTCTTGAGCGCTTTTGATATTGGAATCATCAGTTACAATAATTCCACTACCTTCTACTTGAGCGGAGGAAATCACTTTTACAGGAACGCCGGATGATACTGAGGACAGCACAGGAGCAATTCCCACATAACCCACATCGACGTCTCCACTAGCCATAGCGGTCATTAAATCTCCACCGTTGTTAAATTGAACAAGTTCAGTGGAAATGTTTTTTTCTTTATATAAACCTTGTGCGTCTGCCACAAATAAGGCAGCGTCGTGATCGGAAGGTAAATAACCGATCTTTACAGTGTCGTCTCCTCCACCTAAAAAGTCAAAGAGACCTGCACTGGCAGAACCCATTACGAGAAATGCTGCAAGTGCCAACACTAAAACAAATGTAATCTTTTTATTCATTTTTTTCACCGTAATTAATTTAAATTAATTTACAATTATTAATTTTAAGTAGACTGTTATATATAAATTGCCTAAATTTATTAACAATTGTTATATTTGAATCCCCATTAAAACTATTGAAAAATTAATATATATACTTTATGCAAAAATTATTTGCCAACTAAGGCGATATTGACATATTTTTCATACTCTGCACAATCAACCTCACCGATGTTCTTCAAATTAAGAATGCTTACATTCTTATTGTTTTTGGACAGTTCCATGTGCACGTTGATATATCCTTCCTTCTCAATCAGCTTCAACAGCCTCTTTCCGTATGTCAGGTCAGGATTTGCAATTCTGTTCATCATCATGCTCAATGTCTTCATGTGGTCAATTCCCAAAACCTCGCACATTCCATACATCTCGTTTATGATATCGGCGGCCCAACTTCTTAAGGTGACCTCCTCGCCGTCCCTCAACAGCCTCATTGAGTCAACGTATGCCTTTTCGGCAACATTCTCCTCATTTATCTTGGCCTCTTCCTGCCAAAGCGGATAATCGGACTCCTCCTTGATGTACATGTAGATTAAAAACAGATGCAGAAATGTCATGTCATGAAGGACAAGACCGCACTTGTAAAACGGATTGATGTCCAGGGTCCTTATCTCAATATACTCGATTCCATCCTGATTCAAGGAATTCAACATGTCCTTTGGATTTTTAGGTTTAAGCCTGATTTGAGTATACAGCTCCTTGGCCTCTGAGAGGTCCCCATCGTCAATAAACTTCTGGATGTCATTGGTGAAATCCTCAACGGAGTCATATGACGGATACAAATCCTTTAAATTCTTATATCCGCAGGAAGCGTTTCTAAATGAAGGTCCCTTGGTTGAATAATAGCTGCCGTACTCATCCTTGGCATCCATAAGGTGAATGCACTCATTGGAAAAGGTTTTATGAGACCCGATTGAACATCCGGTCAAATAGATAATCAGCCAGCAGTACCTAAGGTAATTCCTGGCTATTTTCAGGTAAACCTTATTCTTGAACTCCTGGAAAGGCAATTCAGGGTCTTCAAGATAGTGCAGTTTCCTAAGAAAGTTGTCGCTGAATGAAAAGTTGAAATGCACCCCTGAAATCATTTGCTTTTTGACTCCATACTTCTTGGCCAGTTCCTCACGGTACTTTTGAGAGGCTTCACCCTCCTCTGAGTATTGCGCTATGGGAATCTTGTCCCAATAGGGCAGTATGCATGGAATTGACTGGAACCAAAGATACTCGTCTTCCGGAAGGGATGAGTTAACCAAATCGGATAACAGTGAAAATGTGGAAAATGCCTCATCGATTGTGTCGAATGCAGGAGTGATAATTTCAATCTGGCTTTCTGAAAAATCAGTTGTGATGAGAGGATTTGTAAATTTATCGCCAAATATCTCTGGATGAGGTGTTAATGACAACTCACCATCCCCATTTGCGCGCAGGCTTTCCCATTCTATTCCAAATGAACCTTCCAATATTTCATTTGTGGGTATTTTGGTTAAACTTTTAAAATTCACTTAAACTCACCACTTAAGTTAAAGTTTGTATTTCATTGTTTAGATAGTTATGCCCAATTTTCCGTAATCTTCAATAATTTTTTCGATTTCTGTTCCGTTATTCACTGACTTGATTACGTCTTTTCCCGGATTTGAGCGTCTTTTGATGCGGTCATATAACGGATTCAGGAATATTTCCTCTCCAATGCCTCTCTGCTCAAGCCCGTCACATGCCAAGTCAACGATTTCCCTTGACAGGTCGCACAGACAGTCTAAATTTATGAATTCCGGGAGCTTGTCCTGAATCAAAAGCTTTCTGAGTTCGCCTGCGGTATATCCCCTGTGATACAACACGTTGTCCTTGCTGACAATTTCCTCCAGCTCATCCAGCTTGTCCTTCAATCCCATGTGGAATGCAGCCACACACATGGAATCCCTGATCGGTTGGGTGCAAATGCTTCTGAATTCGACTGTGCCCCTGAAAGTCAGGTTGATGAATTTAAATGGTCTTAAATATTTTATATCACTGATTAAAGGTTTAACATCGATTTTACGATATTCTCCGTCGCAATAGATTTCGCCTGAAACGTAATCCTGCTTGAAGTATTCCAGAAGGTTCATGGACGGGAAGTTGATGTATGCGCCATCGCGCATCACGCAATAGATGTTCAGGGATTCAAGATATGCCTGAAGGTCATTGATGTCCTTGAAGTCGACATCATAGACCCCGATATTGTGAGGGTTTACCCCATGGGTGGAATATTCCCACAAAGCATCCCTGAAGCAGGTGTATTTATCATCTTCACCATACAACACGGAATTGGAGAACAATAACGCCTTGATCGGTTCAATTTTTGAAAAGACATTGATTGTCTGTATCAGATTCTCCCTTGTGACATCCAGCTGAACCTGGGAGGCTGATGAAAACATTCCGTATTCCGGATACTTATGGAAGTGCATAGGGATGTTTTCATAATTGCTGAATGACTTCAAGTGATGATAAAGCATCAGATACCTTTCTGAAGGTATTGGCTCGTTGATGTTATATTTCCTGTACGGGTTGATTCCCATTCCTGTTAACGTATGGTTGTACTCTTCAAATGATTCCTTAACGAATGCATAATACTCGCTGAATCTTTCATTTATTGAAAACAGCTCCTTTTCACGACCCATTGCAAACTCTATGTTGTTGTATGAGCAGTCATAGCAGACTATATCTTCATTTTTAGGGTTTTTCAAGGCAAAGACATTGCTGTCATAGTCAATTCCATCCGCCTTGAAATCATTGAACTGCTTTTGAAACTTGTCTGTGATTGTGTGAACGACATCGAAATCCACCGCCTTCTTGTCAAGATTGATTATGGGAATCTCGATTTCAATGCCTATGAAATTCTTATCCTGATTGGTCGGTTTGATAAACTCCTCATAAAGCTTATCCCTAATTCTCTCTTCATTAATCATCAATATCATCCTTATGGACTGTTTTTAAAAATTCCTCAATGGCCTTTTGGTGAGCATCTGTAAAAATGAACTCGTTTTCATGTTCCCCACTTTCAAAAATTATATTGCCATCGATTAAACCGAATAATTTGTTCAATTCAACTTCCTTCCAATTCTCATCATCATTCAAGGGAGTTGAAGCCACCAAAAAGCCTTCATCACTTTTTAGGTAGTATAGAGAATTTCTCATGTTAGAATGAATGTAAGTCAGGTCCCCATCATATACCATCAGGTTCAGCTTATTGTTTTTTGACAGGTCCTCAACTATATCTGTCAATAGGTTAAAGCGTTCCTTTATGGTTGAGGGAGCTCCCTTTGAGCTTTCAAATTCATTAATCTTATCAATAATGTAAAGTAATATTCGCTCAGAATCAGTGTCTCCATTTTCCTTATCCGCGTACTTGTCAAGTTCCGGATAATCGAAAATGGTTCCGTTGTGTATTAACATCCATGACCTGTTGTTATCATCTGCTTCGATAAATGGGTGGCAATTGGGAGATATTATTTCACCTACCGTAGCTAACCTGATGTGAGCGAATACGTTTTTTCCAACCACAGGATGAGACAATATGTCTTTTAAATTCTGACTGCATGTTGCTTTTATAGGTTCTTTTCTAATAACAAATTCATTTGATTTCATAGTTGCCAATCCCCAGCCATGGGGATGGTCTTCAGAGTGATTATAAAAACATTCAAGACATTCATTTATTTGTTTTGGCGTATTTGAATTAAAACAAAAAATTTCACACATTGATTCTCCTCCTATAATTGGTTTATCACAATTGTTATATTGCAATAACATATGTTATATTAAATTTTGGCATATATAAATATTGCTAAAAAAAGAATTGAGAGGCAGTTGAATTAACTGCCTTCCCAGAAAATCTTATCTTGAGAAATAGGTTTTTTCAAGATACCCAAATCGACTTCCAAATCCATGAAGTCCATTACATCCTGTTTATATGAATCATCCAAACCGGATATGAATGGGAAGCCAGCCATGGCCTTTTTCTCAACCTCAACATCACTTACAATGTCTTTCGGAAGCAATGCTGCAGCCTCATCAGGATTGCTGTTGATGAAGTCGGTTGCGTTCTTGTGGATTTCCAATATTTTTTGGGTCTCATTAGGATGGTTCTCAATGAACTTGTCGGAAGCTACAACAACACAGCATGGATGGTTAGGCAAAATGTCTGCTGAATCTGTTAAAACCTTAGCTCCGTTCTTCTCGGCAATTGACACGTATGGTTCGAAAGTGATCATACCATCAATCTTACCTGTTTTAAGTGCGTCATTCATTGAAGGAACCTTCATTGCTGAAACTTTCAAGTCATCAATTGACATGCCGTTTTGCTCCAGGTAATATGTGAGCAGCATGTGCTGGATTGAGGCCTCACCAGGTGTCGCTATTTTCTTGCCTGCCAAGTCCTGAACGGAAGATATTCCTGAATCCTTGGCAACCACAATTCCGGACCCTTCGGTCTGGGCTGCTGAAATCACTTTGACCGGAACTCCCTTGGCTATTGAAGACAATACAGGAGTAATTCCGACATAACCCACGTCAACATCACCGCTTGCCATGGCGGTCATCAAGTCCCCACCATTGTTGAACTGGACAAGCTTTGTCTTAATTCCATTTTCTGCATATTTACCTTGTGCATCCGCAACAAAAAGTGCCGCATCGTGGTCAGATGGCAGGTAACCGATTGTCACCTCTTCACCGCCACCTCCAAATATTAGGAATGCACCGACAGCAACCACAATGATTGCTATAATAATTGCGATAATTTTATTATCCATTTAATCACCAATATTAAATATATTTGAAAAATTATTAAAGGTTTTGATTATGGTAGCTGAAAAGATCACACAGTGCATGAAGCCTCACGGCGAGGAAGGCTTTGAAACCATTAGCAATATGAACGAAAACCACAAGGAGATTTCCGAATTTGCATTTGAATGCGTTAATGTGGGAAATAATGATAAAATCCTTGATATAGGCTGTGGCGGAGGAGTGAATATCGAGAAATTCTTGAAATTGACAAAAAACAATGTTGACGGATTGGATTATTCAGAAGTGTCTGTGAAGGCATCCATTGAACAGAACAGAAAAGCCGTGGAAAACGGAAGATGCAACGTTATCCAGGCGGATGTGAGCGACATGCCAATCGATGATGAGAGTTACGATTTGGTAAGTGCATTTGAAACCATTTACTTCTGGCCTGACATCAAAAATACATTCAAAGAAGTTTCAAGAATCATAAAGCCCGATGGACAGTTCATGATTGCACAGGGAACAGACGGCAATCATCCCGATGATGAAAAATGGCTGGCCGAGGTTGAGGGAATGAGCGTATACACCGCTCCTGAACTTGAAGAATATCTTCTTGATGCCGGTTTTAAAAGTGTTGAAAGTTACGTTAAGGAAAACGATTACATTTTAGTAGTTATTGCACAAAAATAACTACTATCCACCATATATTATCTGAACCAATTGAATCTCATCACCGTCATTTATTGTGCTGTCCTCTATTGTCAGTTCACCGTTCTGCTTTGCAACTGTTGTCTGGGAGGACAATTCCAGGTCATCCAGAAGGTCCTTAATGGTGTAGTTTTCTTTCAGTTGTCTTTTTTCATTGATTTGCTTGTATTTTAAGTTGAAATCCATCTTATCACCTACGATTCGATTTGTGTTTTAATAGCCATTAGGGCTAAAATTCAAATCATGATTATTAACAATTGTTATATTATTCTCTTGTTTTTTAAATATTTCTATAGCATTGTAAACAAAGTCAAAAAAATCACTCCCACATTTATGCTTGATTAAAAAATTCAAAATATTTATATATGAATATATACTAACTTAATGACATGGAAAAAATAACTATTGTTATATAATTATATTTCAATGTCAAAACAGTTTTTTCCATAATCTCGGGCAATATTAACAGCTATAACTTGAAAATAACTGCCAATTCCGCAATTCCCATTAAAACAACAGGAAGATCACTAATACCAAGTTATAGCTGAATCTGATTAATGAGTTATTAACTCCTTAAAAAATTAATACATAAATAATGATTCCATAACTCATTAATTCAAGAGCATCAAAACCTGATGCTCTCAACTATTTAAATTTTCAATGACAAATATAAGAAATGATACAATGAGCATAGAAGAGAAAATCAATATTGTTAGAGATATCCTAAAAGATAAAAAGGTAGCGATTGGCTTTTCAGGAGGAGCAGATTCAACACTTATAGCCTATCTGGCCTCAAAAGTGGCTGAAGACACATTGGCAATAACAATAGACAATCATCTGTTCCCTACCGGCTTCATTGAAAATGCCAAAAAGGCTACAAAATCTTTTGGAATTAAACATGAGATAATCGACATCAACTTTTACGATGACGAGTATTTCCTGTCAAACGACTCAAAAAGATGCTTCACATGCCGCAACCTGATGTACAGTGAAATCAAAAAGCTTGCAATCGAAAAGGGTTTTGATTTCGTCTGCGACGGCAACAACATCAGCGATTTGGTCATAGACAGGCCAGGAATTCTTGTTACATATGCAAAGGAATTTGAAACACCTTTAATTGAAGCCAAGCTGACTTCAAAGGAGATTCATGAATATCTCAATGAGAACGGCATTCCATATTCCCGATCAACAACATGCCTTGCAACCAGAATTCCGACAAACACCAAAACCACAAATGAGAAAATCGAAAGGATAAGCCATTGTGAGGATTACATCCTATTCAAGACAGACTGTGAAATTGTCAAGGTCAGGGACAATGATGAACTTGCGATTGTTGAAGTGGACAGTTTGGATGAAATATTCAAAGATGGCAAATATAATCAAATCAATGATGAATTAAAAGAGCAGGGCTTTGGGAAAATCGTTTTAAACCTGTGCGAAATTGATGATGATGAGGACATAGCCATTGACTATGGGAACCTGTCATTTTCATATCAACTACCGTTCACGATAAACATTGAAGAGACAGGAAAGCAGATTAAAGACAAAATTATTAATGAAAGCGAAAACAAAATAGAACTAGAAAACATTACAATTAACCAAAACGGATTGATTAGTGGAAACAATTATGAAACTTATGAGGATGCATTAGATGCATTTATGGAAATCTTATCAAAATTAAGAAGAAATATTAGGTGAATAACATGCCAACAAGATACATAGGTGACGGATACTGGGAAATAGCTTCCCGTCAAATGAGTATAGTAACTAGAAGCGAACAGGAAAGATTTAAAGACGCAAAAATCACAGTTATTGGTTGTGGCGGAATCGGTGGAGAAACCATTGAAATGCTTGCAAGAATGGGAATCGGAGAATTGGTTCTTGTTGATAAGGACGCATTTGACCTGTCAAACTTGAATAGGCAGACCATGGCTTCAATAGCTGATTTGGGCCTTGATAAGGAAGCTGTCGCTGCTGAAAAGGTCAGACTTATAAATCCCTATGTAAAAGTAACCACATATAATGAGCATGTTGATCAAAGCAATATCGACAAGGTCATTGGAGATTCCGATATTGTCATTGACGCCCTTGACAATGTCCTGACAAGAGTCATCGTGTCAAGAAAAGCAAAGGAAAAGGGAATACCATACATCCACGGAGCAATACACGGAACCCTCGGCCAAATCACTGTATTCCTGCCTAACAGCGACAAGACATACGAGGAAATGTTCAACCTTCCTTCACTCGGCAAGGAACTGAATGATGAAACAGTTGAAGCATTGAAAAATGTCACATCAGGCGTTCCACCGGTCATAGGACCTACTCCAAACTTAATAGGTTGTCTTGAGGCAATGGAAGCCTATAAGATAATAACCGGAGTCGGCAAAGTCACCGTAGCTCCAAAAATATTGACATTTGACTTACTTGATTTAGGTTCATTCTCATTAGATGAACTCTAAATTCTTTTTTTAATTTTTACCACCATCTTTTCAACACCAACCAAGTCCTTAACATTCAAGAACAGAATGAAGATTAAATTGAACAACAAATATCATTCATAACCTCTTTTCATATCTTGTTTTTATGGTTAAAGTATTTTTTAAGTGATATTAAATAAATAACCACCATTATATTATCCAATGAAGCAATATAGAATTTTAATTCAATTTTATATGAATAACACCCAATAATTTACAAATTACATTGCTGAACATATCCGCACAAATGTCCAATAAATCTTAACCTTTATATATGGATTAAAAATATAAAGTTAATAGGTTGTTGGAAGTTTCATTCCAGCATAACGTTAATACTTTATTAGGAGTAATAAAAAATGAGATGTGTTGGTACTGTAGTACGTGGAATAAGGACACCGATTATTAAAGAAAATGATGATTTGGCCACAATAGTTGTAGATTCATTGATGGCAGCAAAGGAAAGTGAAGGATTTGAATTCAAAGATAAGGATATCGTTGCAATCACCGAAGCAGTTGTAGGTATTTCAGAAGGAAACTATGTGACTGTTGATGATGTAGCACAAGACTTGCAGAACAAGTTCCCATCCAAAAACATTGGAGTGGTAAATCCTATCTTAAGCAGAAACAGATTTTCAATCATCTTGAAAGGTATTGCAAGAGGAATGGATAAAATCACATTATTGACCTCCTTCCCTGCAGACGAAGTTGGAAACGGAATTCTAGACGAAGACCTTTTAGACAAAAGCGAATTCAATCTGGCAAGCGTCATTTCCGAAGACGAATACAAGGAACATTTCGGCACATGGATACACCCTTTCACCGGAATTAACATGATTGACTTCTACCGTGAACTGATTGAAAGTGAAGACTGTGAAGTTGAGTTCGTATTCTCAAATGACATAAAGACAATCCTTGACTATAACACAGACGTATTGACCTGTGATATCCACACAAGAGAAAAGTCAACCAAGACTCTTAAAGACTTAGGTGCCAACGTTTACGGATTATACCAAATCTTAACTGAACCAATTGGAGATTCCGGCCACAACCCTGATTTCGGATTACTCGGTTCCAACAAAGCAACAGAAGAAAAATTAAAATTATTCCCAATAACAGGTGACAAAATAGTAAACGAAGTCCAAAAAAGATTAATCGACATTACAGGCAAGCAAATTGAAGTCATGGTTTACGGTGATGGAGCATTCAAGGATCCTGTTGGAAAGATTTGGGAATTGGCTGACCCTGTCGTTTCACCAGCACATACCAGTGGATTAGTGGGATATCCAAATGAAATTAAATTAAAATACGTTTCTGATAATAAGTTCGCTGATTTGAAAGGCGACGAATTAAAAGAAGCAATTAAAGAAGAAATCAAAAACAAAGATGCAGATTTAACTGGACAAATGATTACCGAAGGAACAACTCCTAGAGTATTGACCGACCTAATCGGTTCATTATGTGACCTGACCAGCGGTTCCGGAGATAAGGGAACACCAGTTATCTTCATTCAAGGATACTTCGATAATTTAGCTAACGACTAAATGTCGAAACCCTCTCTTTTTTTATTTTTTATAAAAAATAGTTTCAAAAACAAAAAATCTCTTTTTAAAAATAGTTTGAAATTAAAAAAAAAAAGTATGAAAAAGAATTATAATAATTCTTTTCTCAAGTCGATTGTGTCTTTTAAGTCCGGTCCGGTTGAAATGATGGTTACCGGTACGCCGGTTTCGGTTTGAATATCCTCAATGAATGCCTTTGTTTCAGCAGACAATTGGCCATAGTCCTGAACGCGTGCACAGTCAAAGAGCTTGTCGACACAAGTCAATGCGATTTGGGTTGCACCGTTTATTCTGCATGATTCCTTTGCAAGTTCCATGTCAAAGTAACCGATTCTTCTGCGTCTTCCTGTTACAACACCATATTCCTCAAGACCTTTGCTTTCTGCCTCTTCCTGAGTCATTTCAGTTGGGAACGGTCCTTCACCGACACGGGAAATGTAGGATTTGAATACGGTGATGACCTCATCGACTTTGGTAGGTCCCACACCAACGTCCGCAGCGAATGTTGATGCTGTGGTGTCCTTACTTGTCACATACGGATATGAACCGTAGTAAAGTGAAAGGGCAAAACCCTGTGAGCCTTCGATGAACACCTCTTCACCGTTGTCAATAGCCTCATTACATGCAACTGACACATCTGTAAGGTATTCCTCAAGTTCCGGAACGTCCTTTGCAAGTCCAACAGTTCTTAATACCCTGTCTGAGTTTGCAGGTCCGCAACCTGAACCTGTACTTCCAATCTTTTTAGATAAATGTTCTGATGCCTTGTCCCTTTTCATGTGATCCTCTGTGATAATTGCACATCTCGGGTCAATGCACATTCTTTCCTTGATATTATATTTTTTTAAGTTTTCAAATTCATTGAACAGCACATCTGGATTAACTAAAACTCCTGCACCAATCATAAGTTTAGCGTCAGTATGTACAAAACCTGATGGGGTTAATCTCAAACCGTACTTCTCTCCATTGAATTCAACGGAGTGTCCTGCGTTTGGTCCAACACCTGCACGAGCGATAATGTTCGGCTTGTCGTTGTCACAGAGGTAAGTGATACATTTTCCCTTACCTTCATCACCCCATGCGCCACCAACTAAAATACTACAAGTCATTTAATAACTCCTTATCAAATTAATGTTGAAAATTTCATTGAATTTCCATAACAATAATATTATGTCATTTATAATTAAAAAACTTTTTGAATATACTTCAAAAAACGGAATGGTGATTGCCGATAACTATTCATTTATTCAAAGTAATAATGAATAATTCAATAATTAAACAAAAATAAAATAAATTAAATACTCGTCAAATCGATTTAATGACAAGTATGGAAAAAAATGAAATAAAGTTATTTCTTTGTATGCATCAACGGATGATTTTCACACATAGGGTCCTTGATAAGGTTCCTTTTCATGTGGTAATTCAAAAAGTAAAGCATCCACTGATTGGACAGTTCCCTCAATGAGGCATCATCAAGCCTTTCGGATGGTGTGAAGAAATCCATATAGTTTCCGCCGGCGACAAAAGCGATCTCCTTTGTTTCGACCAGCAGGAAAAAGTCATTGCGGATGTTGTGAATATCAAAATCGTCACGGCTTGAAACTGTCTTTTCCCTTTTGAAATTGTAGAAAAAGGTATTGAGATATTCAAAGTCAATGAACTTGATGTCCTTGACCTCAAAATACACTTCCTCACTCAACAGCTGATTCTTATAATCATACCTGGAGAGGAAATCAATGTCCCAAATGTTATTGTAAAAAGCTGTAAAAAATGAATCCTCCGCAAACCTTACGGTCAGTGAGAATTCCTCATCATGCTTGGGAGTTCCAAGCTCCACATCCTTGAACTCAAGATATACGGAATCCTGAGCTATCTCTATGGAAGTCCATTTGCCTGAATTGATGATTACATCACGGATTAGTTTTAAAGATCTTACATTCATCATAACACCTGATTTGCTGTAAACACTTCATATGCCCCTTCAATCTCATATTCCTTATCACCATCATAGGACTTGTCCCATATAAAAGGATTAATTTCAATCTGGTTGTTAACGCTTTCATCCCAATCGATGGTGAAATTCTCCTCTTTCAAATATCTTGAAATTGTCTTTCCGATTTCCAACGCCTTGGCTTCATCATTTTCAAAATCGCCAAAGGTGATTTTCAGCTTGCCGTCAAAAACCGCCTCCTCAACATCCTCAAAGGTGTAAAAGCAAAAGCCGTCGGCCTTGAACTTATTGTTTGTTAAATGGACTTCAAGCTCAAAGGCGTCACTCACACCCTCCTCAATGTCAAAGCCGCAGTTGTGGATGGCGACTATGCCCTCCTTGGATAACTTTCTGAAGGCATTCTCCAATTTTGAGAAGTTCTCATTTGAAAAGTCATTCAGGGAAATATCATAACCGGAAAAGTCTATTTCCTCCTCAATGAACTGATCATCCAATATTTCCATGATTTCATCAAGTGAAAAGAATCCGGATTTAGTCAGAAGCTCTATCAAGTACTCTATTTCATCAACTAAATCCTCATCCATGATCTCACCTGTCATCATCACCGAATATTAAAAGCCTTGTGACGTTTCCCCTTTCGGTATATCCTGCCATAACACGGGCTTCACCGATTTTTGCAAGAGCGAAATCATCATGTGGCTTGAATCCGTATCCCTTAAGCTTTGTGTAGGATTCGAAAGCTATTTTTGGGTAGATGTTGAAGTTCTTTTGGAAAGTGTAGAATGTGTCCCTGAATTTCCTTGGGGAATCTACTTCCTCAATCAAGTCGGACTTGATGAGAACGAAAATGTCCAGATCATCTTCGGAAACGCCGTAATAAGCATCCATCTTTAAAATGCCTGTGGCAGTCATGGCCAAAGTGTGGCAGTCATTGAAATCTGCGTTGAGCATAGGGGTGGTGAATGCCTCAATGTCGAATTCCTCACCGATTGCCTTGATTTCCTTTGCTGATTGAATAAAGTCCGCACCGAAGATGTCCTCATTGTCCCATGCCCATGACCATTGCTTTGAGTCCTGCATGTAGAATCCTAAAATCTGAACGGGAAACTCGATGTCACCAAAGGTCAGCAATCCTTTTTCAATGTCCAATTCGCCTTCTGTTTCCCCAATTAATTCTGATAAGTTTTCCTGCTTGTCAAGTGCCAATGCACCATATTTTGATAATAATACCTTAAATGAATCGCCTTGTTCAATTTCAACTGGTTTTTCTATTACTTTCAATTATAACACCTAAAATTCTAATTTTGAAATTCTATCCATTGCCTCTTTAGTATTTTCCAAGGTATTGAATGCTGTGAGTCTTAAGTATCCTTCACCGCTTGGGCCGAATCCTGAACCTGGAGTTCCGATGACGTTTGCCTCATTCAACAACACGTCAAAGAAGTCCCATGAGTCCATGTCGTTTGGAGTTTTAACCCAAATGTAAGGGGAGCTGACTCCTCCATAAACCTCAAGGCCGATGTCTGTTAGGCTTTCACGGATGATTTTTGCGTTTGCCATGTAGTAATCCACGACTTCAAGAATTTGTTTGCGGCCTTCTGGAGAGTAGGTTGCTTCTGCAGCTCTTTGTACCGGGTAGGATGCGCCGTTGAATTTTGTGGTTTGTCTTCTGTTCCATAACGGGTTGATTTCCACTTCGTTGCCTTCGGAATCGTATCCTTTCAATTCCTTAGGAACTACTGTGTATGCGCAACGGGTTCCTGTAAATCCTGCGGTTTTGGAAAAGCTTCTGAATTCGATTGCAACTTCTTTTGCCCCTTCAATTTCATAAATGCTGTGTGGAACATCATCTTCATTGATGAATACTTCATAAGCGGCATCGAATAAAATGATAGCCTTGTTTTCACGTGCATATTCAACGAATACCTTTAACTGATCTTTTGTTAAAGTGGTACCTGTTGGGTTATTTGGATAACATAAGTAAATGATGTCTACAGGTTCGGATGGAAGTTCCGGAATGAATCCGTTTTCTGCATTGCATTTGAGATATGTCAAACCTTCATACATTCCGTCGTCACCCATTTCACCGGTTCTTCCGGCCATTACGTTGGTGTCAACGTACACTGTGTAAACAGGGTCGGTCACTGCAATCTTGTTGTCGATTCCGAAGATTTCCTGGATGTTACCTGTGTCACATTTTGCACCGTCACTGATGAAGACCTCTGAAGTGTCCAAGTCAACGCCATACTTGTTGTAATCGTTTTTGATAATGGCTTCGGCCAAAAAGTCGTATCCTTGTTCCGGACCGTATCCCATGAATGTTTCACCATCAGCCATTTCATCCACCGCTTTTCTGAATGCATCGATTACTGCTGGGACCAATGGTTTTGTAACGTCCCCAATACCCATTTTTATAACATCGGCATCAGGATTTGCTTTTGTAAATTCTGCTTCTCTTCTAGCCACTTCAACAAAGAGGTAGCTGCTTTTTAACTTAAGATAGTTCTCATTAATTTTAACAACCATGATTAATCCTCATAAATATTAATCTAATTTATATTTTTATTTTAGCAATTATATAAATTAAGTGATTGAATTTTTAATATATATAAAAATATTTAAATTAAGGAATATTACATAATTAATATATAGACTAAATAAGGGTTGGGAAATTATGAATGACATTACCATAATACTTTGGATAACAATATTTATAATAGCCGTTATTGCAATAATTTTAGTTAAATTGCATTTTAGAGGCGAAGAATTGGAAAATGACGAAGGATCAATACTGCCAAGCAGTGAAAGCATAAACAATGTCTTGAATGCAGGCAGGCAAACAATCAATTCACTAGGCAATAATGACAAAAAACCTTCCAATGAACCACGCAGCTTATCCCCACAAAACTCCCAACAGAATACTCATAACTTATTTAGAAGATCAGAGGAAACATCCCCTAAAAGTGATGTTTATATTATTCCAGAAGTTGAAATTGAAGCTATGAACAGCATAGAATATGAATCTGAGAATCAAGTATTAATTAATTATGATAATAGCGTTAAAAAATTTCAAGAACCAATTAAACAAAGCCAGATGGATATTATGACTCAAAATAACAAAGATACAACTGAATTAAAAGACCTATTCACAATAGATGAATTAATCAAAGAATCAAAAAGAAAAGACAGTGAAAGAGAAAAAGAATCTCAAACAATCAAAAGAGATGAAGATGCTGAATTGGATGAACTCAAAGAGAGCATCAAAAACAAAACTGAAGAGCCACTCATTGAAGAGATTATTAACGAAGACAAACAAGAAACAATCGGCGATTTAATCAAAGAGACTGAAGAAAGCAGCGAAACCCCTTCAGTTGCTTCACAAAAAGATGTTGAGGAAGCTATAAGCAGTGCCTCTGAAGAAAGCGAAGAGATTATTGAAATTTCCGAAGATGAAGGCATTACAGAATCATTATTAAATCAGGAAAGCGAAGCTGAAATCGAAGAGCCAGCACTCAAGACCCCAAGTAAAGTCGATGAGAAGGACAACACTAGCCTCTCCGGTGGAGACGACACAATGGACTTGGACTACAGGAAAGACCTGGACAAATTCGCAAACAAAATCAAAGGATCCAAAATTTACCAAGAGGTTAAAGAAAAACTGGTTCAGGAACCTGAAGAATTCGAAGACCCTGAAACCTACATCAGAAACGTCAACGAATACGACATATACGAACCAATCATCAATGAAAGGCACATTGACTTTGATGCTGATTACAACCAATTGCATGAAATGGACAATGACCAAAGATTAAGACAGGAAAACACACGCAGAGTATTCAATCTCGCTAAGAATTCACCTGAACCTGAAATGGCACATCCAAAACCTAGCATCAAAAACAAGCCTTCAAGAGAAAACATTAAAATTGAACTAAACAACAGTGAAGTTGTGCTTAAAAAAGGAGATGAAATCATCTATAATCACTTAGGCGAAACCTATTCAAGCCAAGTTTATGCTATTAACGGTGATGATATCTCTGTTAAGTACAGACGTCAAAATATTACAATCAAACCAAGTGATGTTAAAAAGATATATTGAATATCTTTTTACAAAACTTCTTTTTTTTAAAAAAAAACTATTCCATATGATTAATTCTATATTCGCCATCCTCAACAATGTATTTTGGCACACTGATTTTAAAGGAGCGAATAATGTTTAAGTAAAAGTCATCCAATTCCCTGTCAGCATAAGGATAGGTGAATTCGAATATGTAAAGATTATTGTCCTTCACATATAAAAATTCATTACGCCTAATCTCAGTTTCACCATCGGAAAATGAAGAAACGACCATATAATAAATGGTCTCGTTAATGACCATGAAATCGGAATTGACTAAAGTAACTCTCTCATTGTTTTCAATGTTCTTTTCAATGCCGTCCTTAATGTTCGGAAGTCCTACGGGAGTAGGGGCTGTTGAGAATTTAATGGACATTGGAATTTTGGTATTCACCAGATACAGCTCATTAAATTCCTCCTTGGTGTTGACAGGCTCAAAATCCTTAGGCATCTGAAGTGTTGAAAATCCATTTGTAAACATTGTCATGATGATCACCTATTTGTGTGCATAGTAGAATATCAGTTCGCCGTCGCATATCTCGTCAAGACGTGCAAAACCGACCCTTTCAAACTGCACGACATCCCCAACTTCCAAATCGTTGAGTGCGCTTTCACCAAGACCGGTCTTTACTGATGCGTCATCCATCACTATTTTCACATTGACGTTACTGTCCACAGGCACCCATTGAATGATTCTTGCCTTTGCTTCACGTGCATCCTCAAATGAGGTGGAGTGGTAGGTCACTTTATCACCTGCAATATCTACATTGACAGCATCCATCAGTCTGAACAGTCCGTCCTTGATGTCGGATTTTGCAAGATATGCACTTCCGTCAAACGGCAATATCCTGTTTCCCCTGTCGAGGTGGTCCGCATGCAATGGCCTTTCAAGGTCCACCTTGCCGTCAGCATATCCGTCGACATCAATCTTGACTGGGTCTTCACAGAAGAAGTATCTGTTGGCTATCGGTTCGAGGAAATTGCGGTTCAAACCATAGATTTTCTTCCAGCTGATGGCTGAATCCGCCATTTTGACTCCAATTTCAGTGATAAGATTGTAAATGGTTCTTGGATCAATACCACGTCTTGCAATGGCCCTGAGGGTTCCGAGTCTTGGGTCATCCCATCCGCTGTAGGTTCCATCCTCAATTCCGGCCATTGCCTTTGATGTACTGAGGGCAATGTCCTCCATTTTAAGACGACCATAGTGAATATATTCAGGCACATCCCAACCCATATGGTCATATAGGTATTTTTGCTTTTCTGTGTTTGCCAAATGGTCTTTTCCCCTAAGCACATGTGTCAGTCCCATCAGATGGTCATCCACAGCCACTGAAAAGTTCATCATAGGATAGATCCTGTACTTATTGCCCAATCTTGGGTGGGTTTCGTCAACCAGCCTCATTGCAACCCAGTCACGAATCGCAGGGTTTTTGTGGTTGATATCTGTTTTAACACGCAATACGGCTTCACCCGCTTCCATTGTGTCGAACTTGTCCCACAACTCAAGGTTCTCTTCAACACTGTTGTCACGGCATGGGCATGCCTTGCAGTTGTCCTTCAATTCCTTGAAGTCCGCACCGTCACAGGTGCACATGTAGGCTGCGCCCTTTTCAATCAATTGGCGTGCGTAATCGTAATAAATCTCAAATCTGTCGGATTGGTAAATCACTTCATCGGGATTGATTCCCAACCATTTCAAATCCTCAGGAATCATTTCATAAGCAGGTTCGAATACCCTTTTAGGGTCTGTGTCCTCTATCCTTAAAATTAGTTTACCGTTGTGCCTTTTAACGTATTCCGCATTTGGCACTGCTGCACGGGAATGTCCGATATGTAACGGTCCGCTTGGGTTTGGAGCGAATCTCAACACTATGTTTTCATGTGTTCCCGGAAGTTCCTGCAATCCTTTCTCTTTAGCTTTAGGTTTCTTGTCCTGAACTTCAACACCTAACTTTTCCATTTCACTAGCTTGCTCTTCCGGACTTAAAGCGTTCACTTTCGCTACAATCTTACCTGACATCGGTCCGATTTCCTTTGCTCTGCTTCTAAGTTCCGGTTCGTTTGACATGATTGAACCCATTACAGCTCCGGGATTTGCGGATCCCTTATGTTTTGCTGCATTAAGTAAAGCATGTTTATAGATAATCTCTTCTAAATCATTCATTTAATCATCACAATTTTTTAAATTAACAAAAATAAGTAATATTATTTATTTATCTAAAAATATATAAATATAATGAGAGTAGTTATGCATTAAATTAAAGGGGTTTATAAAAAATATTAGGATGTTATAATGAGCGAATATATTGAAACCGCTAAACAATACATTAGTGAAGGAAATGAAGAAGAAGCTCTTAAATTAGCTAGAAAAAGACACGGGAAAGATGATGCAGAATCATACATAGCTATTTTGGATTTACTTATAGAAAATGGGAATCTGGCGGCTCTTGAAGAGAAGGGAATGTACTACCAGTATTACGACCCGACCCATGATGATGGGGATTATGGCGAAAAGTACTTCGATGAGTACTTATCAAAACAGCCACGCTCCATCAACGTCCTGTGTGACAAGGCAATGTCCAAGTTCAACAAGGGCAATATTGATGAGTCCCTGGAGTATATGGACAAAGCCGTTGACAAATACAAATCCTATTCAAGCATTGAAAAGCCACGCCTATCCAAAAAGGAATTGATAATGGCAAGAATCGAATTGCTTATCCAGGCAAAGCGTTATGAGGAAGCTTTAAAAAGCATAAAGCAATACGAAAGCCAATTCGGTTCAGACCAGAAGACAGATTTGTATATGGGTCAGATGCTTCAGAAAAACGGCAAGAACCGTGAAGCCCTTGAGTATCTGGACAAGTCACTGCTTCAGGAGGACACATTGGTTGCATTCAATGCGAAAGGCGATGCGCTATACGAATTGAAGGAGTATAAGGAAGCCCTGAAATGCTACAAGAACTGCATACAGTACGAGGGAAAGGTTGAGGACGATTTGGAACTGGTCACAAACTTCAATTACAAGGCAGCATTCTGCTGCGTGAACCTCAATGACGACGAGGAAGCCGTCAAATACCTGAACAAGACAATAAACATGTTGAACGAACATGGAAGGCTACCGAATGACATTGAAAAGATTTACCAAAAATGCTCCTTTGAAAAGGAAAGGATTATGAAGACGGGAAAGGTCGAGGACAAGGAATTCAAAAGAACCAAATTCTTCTCAGCAAGGAGTTCAATCATAATCCTGCTCATCATTGTAATTTTATATGTTATTTTAAAAATGAAAGGTTATGGATAAATTGAGGCTTGGAAAAACTAATTTGGAAGTGAACAAGATTGGATTTGGCGCACTACCTATCCAAAGAAGAAACATGGACTATGCAATCGCAATATTGGATGCTGCATACAATGCGGGAATTGACTTTTATGATACCGCCCGTTTCTACACCGACAGTGAGGAGAAGCTGGGCAGGGCATTTGAAGGCGTGAGAGGTGAAATCTATCTGGCATCCAAAACCGCTGCCGAAACACCGGAAGACTTTTGGAATGACCTGGAGACTTCACTTAAGGAATTGAAAACCGATTATCTTGATTTGTATCAGCACCACAACATCTCATTCTGCCCTAAGAGTGGAGATGACCTTGCAAAGGCAATGGTGCAGGCAAAAGAGGATGGGCTTATTAACCATATAGGAATCACCACCCACAAAATCACAATTGCCCATGAGGCGCTTGACAGCGGCATATATGAAACATTGCAATATCCATTTTCCTATTTGAGTGGGGAAGAGGAATTGAAACTGGTTCAAAGATGCAAGGAACTGGATGTGGGTTTCATTGCCATGAAAGCAATGGGCGGAGGACTATTGAAAAACGCAAAGGCAAGTTTCGCCTTCATGAACGAGTTCGACAATGTCCTGCCGATTTGGGGAATCCAGCACATGAGCGAACTAGGAGATTTCCTGTCATATCCATATGATCTGCTTATAGATGAAAGCTTAAAACCTGTGATTGAACAGGACAAAAGGGAACTCGGCGACAACTTCTGCAGGGGATGCGGATACTGCATGCCATGCCCTGAGGAAATCAACATTAGCCTGTGCGCAAGGATGTCACTCTGGATTAGGCGTTTTCCGACAGAACCAAACATGGATGAGAGAACCCAGCAGATTATGCATAAGACAAAGGAGTGCACCGAATGCTACTCATGCGTTGACAAGTGCCCTTACGAATTGGACATTCCTGAGCTCTTAAAAGAAAATTACGAAGATTACATGAACGTTTTGGAAGGAAGGACAAAAATATGAAACAGTGCATAGACAACCCGAACGATGTTGACTGGAGCGGATTTTGGGCCGAAAAGCTAGCGACAAAAAAGGATAAGGATTGGGATAAGGCAGCGCCGGGATTTTATAAGAGAACCCGTAAAGAGGATTATCAAATCGCATTATTTGACAAACTGATTTTAGATGAAAATGACACAGTTTTGGATGTCGGATGCGGTGAGGGGTCAGTCACAATACCGATAGCCAAGAGGGTCAAGAAGGTTATTGGACTTGATTCATCCCCAAAAATGCTGGAATACCTTGAAAAGAGAGCCGATGAGAATGGCATTTCCAATATTGAAACAACATTGCAGCCAATTGAGGAAATTTCCTACGATGAGATTGGGGATGTTGACGTGGTCGTCTGCTCTAGGTCACTTAACGGAATAATTCCAATAGAAAAGGTTCTCTCTGAATTGAACAGGATAGCGAACAAGTATGTCTTCATAACCATTTTCGGACCTGAAAACAAGAAAATCGAAAAGGACTTTGACAGGGAACTTGGGATAAAAACCGAGGATTTTCCGGACTACAACTACTTCTTCAACATACTATTCAACATGGGAATCTATGCGAATGTTGAAAGGTTCGACCTTAACAATTACCGTGAGTATGAAAGCATTGAAGATGCAATGGACAACGGCAAGTTCCGCCTTGATTTATACTCCGATGAGGAAAAGGAATTGTTAAGAGACTATCTTGAAAGGATACTTACCTTTGAGGACGGCAAATATTTCAACGTCAAGGATAAGGCCGATTGGGTCATGGTCTGGTGGAAAAAATAAGATCACTAGAAATGACCATTGAGCCATTCGCCCAATAGCCACACTAGTTTTAATCCAAAAAAATGATTTAATCAGATTTTATCATGGTTAGAATCATTTTATATGGACTATTTTCAGCCTGAAGAGCGTGAGGTTCATTAGCTGGCATGATGATAATCTCACCTTTTTTGACTGTGTTCTTAACGCCGGAAATAGTTATTTCGGCTTCGCCATCTATGATTTGAACCATCGCATCAAAAGGAGCGGAATGTTCAGACAATCCCTGGCCTTGGTCAAAAGCGAAGAATGTTACTGTTCCGAGCTCTTTTTTGATTACTTCACGGCTGACTACACTATCATTTTCGTATTTTACTAAGTTTTGAATATCCAATGCCTTTGATTTCAGGTCTTCCACAATTATTCCCCCATGATTTTCTTAATGTCCGCTAAAGCGTCACCGGAAGTAGGAGTCAAATTATAGTTTCCGACTAAAACATTTAGGATATCATCGTTACACCATGCAGGGAGTACCGGTCCGATCCACATGTCTGTTTTTCCTAAGTAGAGTAAAGCCCAGAGTACTGCTGCCGCTTTTTGTTCCATCCAACTGAGGACGATTGTTAATGGCAATTCGTTCAATTCCATATCGAAGAGTTCACATAATGCCACTGCCACATCAACTGCAACAATGGTGTCGTTGCATTGACCTACATCAAGCAATCTTGGAATGCCTTCGATGTCGCCCAATTCCAAGTCGTTGAACTTGTATTTTCCGCAAGCTAAAGTGAGGATGACAGTGTCTTCTGGCAAGTTTTGTACGAATTCCCTATAGTAATCATTGTGTTTTGCTGCTTTGTCACATCCTCCTACAACGAAGAATCTGCTGATTTTACCATCCAATACCAATTCTTTGATTTTTTCTGCGTGTTCTACAATAGCTCCTGCGCTCCAACCGGTTGTGATTGTGGTTAGTTCTTCAGGTTCGAGAGATCCTAAGGATTTTGCACATTCGATTACTTCTGAGAAGTCGTAATCATCCACTGTTTTTACGCCTTCAAGTTTTGCTACGTCCATTGTGAACATTCTTTCTTTGTATGCGTCAAGTGCTGGTAAAACACAGTTGCTGGTTCCAACTATTGCAGCATTGTATTTTTTGAAGACTGTCCTTTGGTCGTGCCATGCTCCACCGAGTTGACCTGCAAGGTTTTCGTATTTGTTCAAGCCTGGGTATCCGTGTGCAGGCAACATTTCTGAGTGGGTGTAAACCTTGATGTCGGTTCCTTCTACTTGTTTTAACAGTTCTTCCAATGCTTTTAGGTCGTGACCGGTTACGATGATTGCTGGTCCTTCCTGTGCACCAACTTTCACTTCCACAGGTTGTGGTTCGCCGTATGCTTCGATGTGTGCGTCTTTGAGTAATCTCATTACATCCACACTGACTTTACCTGCTTCCAATGCAAGTGCTACCAGGTCTTCAACATCAAAGTTGACGTTGGTTAATGTGGTGTATAATCCTTTGGTTAGGAATGCATCGATTTCAGGGTCGTTTTTTCCTAAGACATTTGCATTGTAGTTGTAAGCACTGATTCCTTTCATAGTGAAGATCAGGTTATCCTGCAATCTTGCTACGGTCGGTTTCTTACCACAAACGCCACTTACGGTACATCCGGTACCTTTAGCGGTTTGGGAACATTGATAACAAAACATATCTAAGCCTTCTGCCATAATAATTACCTCTTATAGTTCTTATAATCTTAAATAGATTTGAAGGTTATATAAAGATTTTGTCACTATTTAAGGGTTAAAAGTAACATTATATATAGTATTAAAACAATAACGATAAACATGGATGAAAATATATCTACACTAAAGGGAATGGGACTGACAATGTATGAAGCGCAAGCATATGTAACCCTCACTTCATTAATCTCATCGAATGCGACGGAAATAGCTGAAAAATCAGGCATCCCTAGAAGCAAAATATATGATGTTTTGAAAGGCCTGGTTAAAAAGAATTACATTGAAGTGGAAGACGGCAGGCCATTGACCTACAATGTCAAGTCACCCGTTGAAGTCCTTAGCAAGGAAAAGGAGAAACTGGATTCTGAAATAGAGGACACAATAACAAGGCTGACAAATGTCTATGAAAACGGAATGAGCCAAGTTCAGGCTCCGATATGGAGAATATTCGGTGTTGACAAGATTATAGCACAGGAACTGGAAATCATCAAAAGGGCAAAGAATTCAATCAACATGAGAATCGGATTTCTATTCGATGGTGAAGGTGATGCACTGGTAAAGGCACTGAAAAACAGATCAGACTTGAAAATAAACATTCTCGCCTCACCGACCTGCTACATCAACGATGAAAAGATAAACATCATAGAACTGTTTGAGAAAAATGGCATCAACATTCAAAAGGCAGACATACCCTTCGTAAAGCTGATTATATCAGATTCAAGGGAAATGATGCACACATACACCAAATTTACGGAAGACAAGCGTGAAGTCATACCTGAAACAGCAATAGGAATCTGGAACAAGTATGAGGACATTGCAAGAAACTATGATGAAAGGTTCATGAACCAGCTTAAAAAATTAAAAAATAAGAATAAGAAGAAGTCATAACTTCTTAAAGTTCAATAATGCGGACAGTCCGAATCTGAATAGAACGACACCAGCAGCTCCGCCTTTCTTGGCGTTTTTGGCATCCTTCATCAAGGACTTGTAGGACAGTTTCTTGAGGTTCCAGTCTGACTTGTAGGTCTGAAGTCCTGCCCATATCTTTGCTCCCTTGGATTGCTTGATGAATTTCTTGGTTATCTTCTTAATCCATTTGGAGCTTGCATGATAATTTCCTTTATAAATCATTGGAATTACTGCATCAAGATATTTTGACATTGTCGGAACGTCCTGGGCATAATAATACTTCATTGAAGACGGTTCTGGCATTACGGCAGCTGAAAGAATGATATTAGAATTAACTTTCCTGACATCCACACAGGCCTTTTTGACGAAGTAATTCACTGCAGCAACGGAATTCTTATACTTGTATGCGTTTCCACCGAACCGCACATAGTCAAAGTGGATTCCGTCAACACCCTTAAGTGAAGCGTAATGCTTTGCAAGACTGATTTTGCTTTCCATATGCTTGTAATTATAAACACCCTTCTTGTTTGAAGCATGTATGTACTTGCCGTCCTTGTAGAACACAGCCATCCATATATGGACTTTCATTCCATACTTGTGGGCCTTTTTAATCCATTTCAACACTGCCTTTTCACCGTATTTGGCAAATGCAGTATGCTGAAGGAAGATGTGCTTGGTTCCTTTCTTGTGAAGCTTCTTGAGATTGACCTTTTTCATGCTCCATTTGTTGACCCAATATCCATTACCTTTTGATAATTTTGATTTGACATAAATCTTGAATTCACCTGAGGATGCCAGATACAATTCGGATTTAGAAAACCAATATTTGATTGTATATGTTCCCTTCTTAAGGCTTAGATATAGGGTTGCATAACCGCCTGAACTGGTTTTTACGGTGTATGTCTTGCCGTTAATCTGGATTTTGACATACTTTCCGCTGATTGGCTTATTGTTGACATCAGTCAATTTCAGCTGGAATATGGATTTCAAACCTTGGCGATAATTGATGTTCTTGTCCACAACATTCAGATATGTTATAATCTCGGGTTTGACGACTATTGTAGCTGTTCCGTTTGATTGTGTGTAATTGTCATCACCATAAAAGAAAAACTGGACATCATATGTTCCGGCCTTAAGCTTGAAGCTTATGACGGCCAGACCATTCTCATCTGTAACCGCATTGTATGTGACCCCATTCAGGATAACATCGACTGATTTGTTGGCGAGGGCAGTGCCGTTTGAAGTCAGATTGACTGTGAATTCATCCTTCAAATCAGTGAAGGTTTCAATGTCTTCGGCAGATATGTTGGTCGCTGATTTGTTAGATTCATCATCAACATCCTCATTCGAAGCATTTCCAAGCACCATATCGCCTGAACTGTCATCAACACTGATTATATCTGTGGAATCCTCATCCAATCCAATGCTGCCGGTCATGTTGTCATCAGCGGACACACATGCGACAGTCAATAATAATGTTAAAAAAACAATAAAACTAAATAAAATTTTCCTGTTCATCAATTCACAACCACATAGTATTTTATATCCTTAAAATACTTAAAGATTTGGCAATATGAATTTCCTTTCAAACTCGACATATGCGCTTTGCAATGTCTCATCAAGATAGCCCAGTGACTTATCGTAAATGTCCAACGGAACATCCCAGTATGCTGATGCAATGCTTCCTGCAATTGCCGCCTGGGTGTCTGAGTCTCCACCAAGGGAAATTGCATTTCTGATTGTATCCTCAAAGTCTTCAGCTTCCAAAAAGCAGATTATTGACTCCGGAACGCTGAGGGCGCATGATAACTCGAACTGATAGTATGGCCTTATGTCATCCAGCCTTCTTGACAGGTTATAGTTATAGTTTCTCTCGATGTGGCTTTTGATTTCATCCTTGCTTGCGCCGGTCCTTGCAAGATAGATTGCATCACAGGTGGAAAGTGCACCCTTTATCCCTTCGGGATGGTCATGGGATACGATAGCGGACATTTTAGCCAGCCTTTGTGCCTCTTCCAGTGAATTTGCAACCCATGCGCATGGGGAAACCCTCATTGCAGAGCCATTTGCCCAACTGCCGTATGGCTTAGGGTCATCCATTGCCAACCAGTTGAGAAAGCTGCGGCCATATCCCGCATGGATATATCGATTGCCGTAGAACTTCAGGTTCTTAATCAAGACGTCGATTGAGTCCTTATCCTCACACAGCCAACTGGCAATGGCCAATGTCATTACAGTGTCATCAGTAAAAGTTGATCCGAATGGAAACAAATCGAAGTCCTTGGTTTTGATTCTATAATGCTCCCTAGTTGATCCAATGATATCGCCTGATATCGCTCCAATTATTCCTTTCATAGGTTTATCTTTGTGTGTAAGCGGTTTATAAAATTTGTTGTCTGGAAGCGAAATATTGTTCCAAAAGCGAATAATTGCCCTTAAAACTAAGAAAAAGCTTATATGAAATGAGAATGATAATTAATTTTGATAATATTTACATATTATCGCAAAAAACGAAGTTTCTATAGCCAAATCATTGGAATATTCTAAAATCACTCACTTAGAATAAGAAAAACGGCATGTTACAATTATAGAAATTTCAACAGAAAAAACATCTAACCAAAACTGTATTAATACTATAAAATGATTCTATGGTAACTCATAGAATCATGAAAAAATTTTAAAAAAAAGTGAAAATATGAGAGAATCTATGCGCTTCTCTCAAGTACGAAATCTGCAATGTCACTAAGTACCTGTTTAGATGAAGAATCGTCCAATATTTCAAGTACTTGTTTAGCTTTGTCAACGGATTCTAGTGCCAAATTGCGAGCATATTCAATAGCACCACAATTTGTTAAAATCTCAATCGCTTCATCTATCTCATCTTGAGAATTATTTTCAGCTTTTAAGATTTCAAGCAATCTGTCATCTTCAACACTGGCCAAACCTTTGATTGCAATAATGGTCATTTTACCTTTTCCAATGTCGGAACCGATCGGTTTACCTAATGTTTCCTCATCGGAAGCCAAATCAAGGTAATCGTCCTGAATCTGGAAAGCAAGACCAATTAAACGGCCATATTCATACATTGCATCAATGACTTCATCATCTGCACCGCCCATAATTGCCCCAGCTTTAGTGGCAGCAGCAATTAATGCACCGGTTTTCTTGAAAATCATTTCCATGTACTCATCTTCAGTCACATCGAATCTTTCCTCAAAGCCCATGTCCAATGCCTGACCTTCACAGATTTTTACACATGCATCGGCAACGGTGGCCAAAGCCTTGTTGTTCTGGTCGGAGCTGGTTCCTTCTGAACCAATAATTATTTCGAAAGCCTTTGAGAATAATGTGTCTCCAGCGAGAATGGCTACGTCATCACCCCATACCTTGTGGACTGATGGCATTCCCCTCCTCATGTCATCCTGATCCATGATATCGTCATGAATCAATGAAAATGTGTGGATCAATTCGATTGCAGCCCCTGCCTTAAGAGCAGATTCACGTTTTCCACCAACAGCTTCAGCGGTAATTAATGTTAAGGCCGGTCTGAGCATTTTTCCTCCAGCTCTTGTGAGATAAACTGATGCCTCTGCAAGATTATCTGGAGTAATAGTGGATAGTTCATCTTCAATAGTTTTTGTAATGTCGCCTGAATAGGTTCCAAGTACCTCTTTTACGTCACTCATTATATCCCTCGTTTAACTTTTAAAAACTTGTGCTTGAGCATTTCTTAAAATATGGATATCATATCCGATTCTGTAGCCTTCTTCTTCTGCAAGTTCAGCATAAGCTGCAAGCATTGATAACTCTCCGTGTGCCGGAATGATATGTTGAGGCTTTAACATTCTTAAAAACTCTCTGTGATCTTCTCTTCCAGCGTGTCCGGAAACGTGAGCATTAGGATAAATCCTTGCACCTTTCAATTTTAGCCTTCTTTCCATAATGTGCCTGTTAGCGGCATTTGTTGGGTTTGGAATGATAGGTGCTGAAATAATAATGTTGTCTCCCTTCTTGATGTTGAACGGTGTTCTGCCGTTGGCTATTCTTGGAAGCAATGCGTCAGGTTCACCTTGGTGCCCTGTAGTTACCAACAGATAGTTTGCACGGTCCTCATCCGCCTTCATCAAGGCCTTGTTGACCGCTTTAGGAGAGCCGTAAATGCTGGCGTTCTCCGGTAACTTCAAAATTCCTAATTTTTGTGCAATTCCACAGAACCTCTCCATGGACCTTCCAAGGAAAAAGATTTCCCTATCGCTTTTCTTAGCGATGTCTGCTATAGCCTGTACACGTTCAACGTGAGATGAGAATGTGGTAACAATCATTCCAGTCTTTTCCTGTAACGGTCCTCTCATTACGTCCTCAAGGATGTTCCTTGCGATTCTTTCGGAATGTGTCTTTACCTCATGATAATTGATTGCGTTAGTGGTTTCCACAATTAACGCAAGCACTCCTTTCTTACCCAATTCCCTTAATCTTTTATAATCAGGAGGTGGTGATACCTTTTGATGATTGTCAAATTTGAAATCGAGTGCATATACGATAACTCCTTCAGGAGTGTGCAATACCGGAAATACAGCTTGTGGAATACTGTGTGTTGACTGTACAAATTCCAGTGTTATGTCTTTTGAAAGCTTCACTTTGCTTCCAGGGTTTAAAACCTTGATTGGATTTGTTACTTTGAATTTACGTTCTCCCTTAATCTGTTTTTCTATTAAAGCAGAAGTATATGGTGTTCCAATCAATGGTGCATCGTATCTATGAGCCAATTTAGCGACTGCACCAATGTGGTCCAAGTGACCGTGAGAGAATACTATTCCTTTTACTTTTCCATCAACATCCTTCATCAAGGTGTCGTCAGGAATAACCCCTCTCTCAATTAAATCTAAACTGTGCATTCTGTCGATATCAGTGTCCTCGTGCATACTGATCCTGTCTAAGTGAATCCCCATATCAAAAATGACGACATCATCACCTATACGGACAGCAGTCATGTTTTTCCCGACTTCCTGATATCCACCTATAGCGATAACTTCTACGCTCATGTTTTATCTCCTTGAATAATTCTTTGTGTTTATACCTCTTTCATTCAGCCATTCCCTTGTTTTTCCGCGAATGACCAAATTACTTTGTTTCAATTCTTCAATGTTATTAGCTCCAACTAAAAACATAGCAATTCTTAGTGAATCATTAAATCTATTAATAAATGTGTTTAAAGCCTCTTGTGAATTACAATTCTTTAGAAACGGCAGTGCCATACCTACGGCATCCGCACCAAGTGCAATTGCCTTAGCGGCTTCAAGACCTGTTCTGATACCTCCTGAAGAAATGACCGGAACATCAACCGCATTGGTGACCTCAACGGTGCTTATTGCAGTTGGAATTCCCCAATCCCAAAATATTTCTCCGAGATACCTGTCTTCCGCCCTGTATGTTTCAACAGCCGCCCAACTGGTTCCTCCGGCACCTTCAATATCAATGAAATCAACGCCGGCATCAACCAATGTCTTTGCTGATTCAGCTGAAATTCCACATCCTGTCTCTTTAGCAAGAACAGGAATGTCAACGGCATCAGTGATTTGGGATATCATTTCAGTGTATCCTCTTGCATCCAAATCCCCTTCCGGCTGAATGGATTCCTGAAGAGGGTTTAAATGAATCGCAAGGATATCCGCATCCAATATTTCAACTGCCCTTTCAGCAAGGTTCAATTGTGGCGCTCCAATGTTTCCAACAAGCAAACAGTCAGGAGCGTTTTCACGCACAACAGTGTAAGTGTCTGCAAGTTCCGGATGTTCGCAAGCAGCTCTTTGAGAACCAACACCCAATGCTATTCCGTTGTTTTCAGCTGCAATGGCCAATTGTTTGTTAACCTCTTTTGCTGCAGGATGTCCTCCGGTAATTGCTGTAATAAATAAAGGTGAATCTAATTTTTTACCGAAAACCTCAGTTGACAAATCAATCTCGTTTTTGTCAATCTCAGGCAAAACATTATGGATCAGCTCTATGTCTTCAAATCCGGTGGTTTTATCCTTAAACTCCACATCATAATTTTCACAAATTAATAAATGCTCTAATTTTCTATCTGAAATCATGTTCTAATTTCCCCTTGAAATTACTGTTCCCTTAACTTCCTTATCTTCTAGCACTTTGAAAATATTATCTTCAACTTCAGCATTTATTATCTTAGATTCAATTCCTAAATCTGCTAAATATAAAAGTTCTTTAATCTTTCCAACCATTCCACCAGTTACATCAACGTTTGTTGTTCCTTCGAGAGTGTCCAAGTCCTTAAGTGATGTGAATTTGTCAAAGAAAATGGCATCGTCATGTGTCTTCGGATTCTTATTGTAGACACCGTCAACGTCTGTTCCCAAAATAACCTGTGACGGATTTAGGTTTTTGGCCAAATATTGGATTAACTGATCGCCTGAAATAACGCAGAATTCCAAATCGTCATCAAGGACAACATCCCCATAGATGACAGGCACGAAACCTTTTGACAGATATTTCTTGAACAGGTCAAGATTGCCGTTTGTGATTCTCTTGTCGGTTGCTGTTATGAATCCTGAGGCAGGAACCGCAATTGCAGGTATTCCCTCTTCAATCAGCGCTTCACATATGAACATGTTGAGCTTTTTAACCTCATTTTGAATTTCACAGAAACCTAACCTCTTTTGAGGATATTCGGATTCCTCGAATTCCTCCCCAATTCTATGCTTTTTTGCAGGAGGATGGCCGAATGAACCTGCACCATGAACTATGACCAATTCCTTATCAGAATTGTCAAGAGACCTTTTAATCTCAGAGGCAATTCTCTTGAGGCTGGCAGCATCAACTTCACTAGTTTTTGAATCCTTATTTGTCAGGATACTGCCACCTATTTTTAAAATTATCATCAAAATCACTTGTAAACCCTTGAAGAAACTCCTTTTCTAGTAAATCTGATTTTTAAAACATTGTCATCACGAGCAATAGCTTTAGCAACTTCTTCCACCTTGCCCGGACAGAGTGCAATTATACTGCCTCCACCACCTGCTCCAGTAGTCTTGGAACCTATGGCACCTGCTTCCCTTGCATTATACACCATACGGGACAATTCCAATGTATTGACCCCTATAACATCTAAAAATCCGTGGTTAATGTTCATTAACTCACCAATCTTATTGAAATCCCTTTTTAAAATAGCCTGTTTTGCATAATTGGTCAAATTGCCCATAGAAGTGATAACCGGATTTATGATTTTCGGGTTTCTGGTCTTGAGATTCTTAACGTCCTTAACCATTTTTCCGGTGTTTCCGTGCTTTGTGGTGTAACCCACAACAAACGGAACGTTGAAATTGACATTGAAATGCTCAACTTTCTTATTCCTGGACAGGTAAACCAGTCCTCCATAAGTAGAGACAAGAGTGTCCAGAGGACTTGCAACTCCCTGAACTGCCTGTTCAATCATGTGCGCGTCATGGGCAAGAGATTTCTTGTTAAAACGAATGTTATGATAACGGTATAACGCTGCTAGCATCGCCACTGTAACGGCGGCAGATGAACCCAATCCTGAACCAATCGGAACCTGGGAGTTCAGTGTGATGTCGATTGGTGTGTGATCGTGAAGTGTATAAAGAACTTCTAAAATGTATCTAATAATACCTGGTTTTCCTTTAAGTAAAATATATTTTTTCTCCCGTGTAAGTAACTCCGCCTCAAAACCGATGTCTGGAGCCCTGAAAATTGTTCTGTCATCTTCAGAATCCTTAATGGTAATAAATGCCCTTTTATTTATAGCGCCCGCTATAGCAGGTTCACCATAAACTACAGAGTGTTCTCCAAACAGAATAGTTTTTGCCGGAGCGGAAGCTTTAGCTATCAATTAACTCACCTACTTAAAAATACCTGAAGCATAACCAACTACTGATGTGAAGTCCCCAGTAACGTCTCCACTGGTCCCATAAGCCAAAATATCGCAATCATTCTTATTGCATTGCTTTGAAAGGGAAATTGTGGTCATCACAGGCCCATAACCGCACATTGTAATATTGTACTGAACGACCTCTTCAAAAAGCTTGAACTCGTTCATTTCACCAATGTCCTCCAAAACAAATCCGTCAACCTTGTTTGCCCGTTCCTGATTGTTGAAATGGGACAGGTCAGTGCTTGCAATAACGCAGTAGGATTTGTTCAATTTGTTTCCAGCCTCAAAAATTGCTTTTGAAAGGTCTGATGAGGTTATGAAATCCTGTTTTCCTATTGTTATAGGAACAATCTTAAAATCAGCAGAAAAATATTGTAGGAATGGCAGCTGAACCTCAATGCTGTGTTCCCTAAGATGAGCAGTGAACTCTGCAGAAGCGATGTTTGAAAACTCTATGATGCTGTCTGCAAACTCATTGTCCACCTTGACACTTCCTAAAGGAGTAATCCATTCCCCCTCATTGAATATTGAAATTTCACTACCGAATCCAGTATGGTTAGGACTTAAAATTATAAAAACTTCAGGAAAACCATTTTTTACGATTTCACAATAGCCATGAGAGGCTATTGCACCAGAATATTGATAACCTGCATGCGGAACCATAACGTTGATAGGATAATCACTACCTTCAAATGAATTCAATTCAGGTATGTATCCAACGCCAGAATCATCTAGAAAACAACTTTCAATAAGTCTTGCTAGCTTTTCCGGGTCGTCTGGATAGAATGCTCCAGCAACAGCAGGTTGTCTTAACATATTAACTCACTTAAAATTTAAGTTCGAATTCAGTTGCATCAATATCAAGGTCACCGTCTTCTGGGATGTCTCCTCTTTCTCTTAAGATTTGTCTTGCAAGTAACCAGTAAACTAAAGCGATAGCTTTTCTACCTTTGTTGTTTACAGGTACTGCGATGTCAACAAAACTGAGTAAGTTTTCAGTATCACATAATGCAATAACTGGAATACCATTTTGTTTGGATTCCAAGATAGCCTGTGCGTCAGATCTTGGGTCAGTTACTACAATGATTTTTGGTTCAATGAATTTAGCGTAATTTGGGTTTGTTAAGGTACCTGGGATGAATCTTCCAGGAATGGTTTTAGCACCGGTTAACTCTCCGAATTTTTTAACAGGAGCTTGACCGTATTGACGGGTAGCCACTACTAAAATGTCTTCAGGGTCGTATTTTGCTAATAATTTTGCGATTTGTCTGATTCTTTCATCAGTTTTTTGAATGTCCAATACATATAAACCGTCAGATCTTACTCTGAATATGTATTTTTCCATGTCACTAGTTTTTTGCTGGGTACCGATGTGTAATCCAGCAGCTAAATAATTATCTAAGTCAATTAAAAGTTCTTCATTTACCATATTTTCACCTACAATTTAAAAATCATCTTCAATTTGAATACATTCGTTAGGACAAACGTCCATACATACTTCACAATAACTACATTCTTCAGGGTCGACAATCTCAATTTTGTCTCCTTTAAGAACTAATACTTCCATTGGGCAAACGTCAGCACATTCAGCGCAGTCTGCACCATCACATTTATCATAATCAAGAATTACTTTTGACATAATACTCTCCCCTATTTTAAAATTTGCCCATTCTAGGATTTGGAAGTTCCTCCTCAATACGGATCAGCTCGTTGAGTTTTGCTATTCTCTCACCGCCAATGGCTCCGGTCTTAATCATTGGAGAGTTAAAACCAACGGCCAGATGAGCGATTGTCTCATCAGTGGTTTCCCCAGATCTGTGGGAAACAACAGGCACAATACCGTTTTCCTTTGCCAACTTGACAGTTGCATGGGTTTCGGACAATGAACCTATCTGGTTAGGCTTGATAATGATTGCGTTTGCAGCATTCATCTCAATTCCCTTGGCCAATAGCTCCTTGTTGGTCACGAATAAATCGTCTCCACAAACGAGACATTTGTCGCCAACCTTGGCAGTCAATTGAGCAAACCCTTCGAAGTCTGACTCGTCAAATGGGTCTTCTACATAAAACATATTATAAGTATCAATAATATCTTTTACGAAATCAATTTGATCACCAGTATCTCTTTTGATACCGTCTTGAGCATAAATATATTTCTGCTCGTTTCCATCCCATAATTCGGATGCAGCCATATCTAAAGCAGGTCTGATTTCAATACCCAATTCATCACCAACCTCTTCACATGCCTTGGATTGAATTTCCAATGCATCAGCGTTGGTTATGTTAGGTACCCATCCACCTTCATCACCTTTACCTCCGGTAAAAGCTGAATCTTTAGATTGGATTAATTCTTTTAATCTTTTGTGAATAGAAGCATTTGCAAAAATCCCTTCAACCATATTTGATGCTCCGATAGGAACAACAAGGAATTCTTGAATATCAGGCGCATTAACACCTGCATGAGCACCACCGTTCATCATGTTTCCCAAAGGATAAGGCAATTCATTTACCATACTGCCTCCTAGGTATTGATATAGTGGCATGTTATATGATGCAGCAGCAGCTTTAGCCACAGCCATGGAAATCGCAACAGTAGTGTTACCTCCAATAGCAGCCAAATTGTCTGTTCCATCTATTTCTCTTAGCACTTCGTCAATTGTAGTAATATCACAAGCATCCATTCCAATAAGCTCAGAAGCAATCAAGTCTTCCATTTCACTTACTACAAGGTCTACTCCCCCTTCAGGGAAGGATACCACTTCTCTTGAACCTGTACTCGCCCCACTTGGTGCAGCAGCTCTACCGTAACCACCCCAAGTTTTTACATCAACTTCGATGGTAGGGTTTCCCCTGCTGTCCAAAATCTTTCGAACTTGGACGTCTTCTATTATACTATCCAAAAAAACACCTCAGTGTCATTCAATTTGTTACCAACCAACCTATATTTTGAAAAAATCAGTAAGTTTCTTTATAGAGTTCAATTGGTATTTACTATTTTTTTTAAATAAATTTTAGAGTAAATAGATAAAATCTATTCATCTCTAATAACATCTAATGGTAAAACTCCAGCTTTGAGTTCTGCGTAAGCTATGTCAATTGGATCCAATGAATCTTTAATATCCACTAGAGGTTTTGCACCCATAGATATTTGAATTGCTCTAGCCCCGAGAATTCTAGCTCTTTCAAACCTTGTTAATTTCTTTTCAACATCCATGAATATTACTCCATTTTTTAGGCATATATTTTACCAATATTATATTTAAATATAAAATCCCTAAATCAGTCTATTCCCAGGTTTCCACATGGGAAATTAACATTCTTCTACAACAGTATCTTGTTAAACCTAAATCGTCTAAAACATCTTTAGAACTTTCACCAGCTGCTACTCTTTTATTGTATTCATCAAAGTAAGCTGATACAGGTTTTCCACAACTTAAGCATCTTATAGGAATCATTTATATCATCTTTTTTTAATTTTAAATAAAATATAAAATTACAGAAGAATTTATCTGTAACTTTTTTGTTTACGTGCTCTTGCTCCAGGACCACCGTATTTTTTAGGTTCTGAACGTCTTGGGTCACCTACTAACATGGTTCTGTCATATTGGATGTATTTTTCTTTTAAATCCAAATCTTGAGACCATTGTACGAGTCCTTTTGCAATTACCATACGTGCAGCTTCAGCTTGACCCATTACTCCACCACCAATAACGTGGATGTTGATATCCACTTCATTAGCTAAGTCTCCAGCTAAGGTTAATGGTTCTTGTAATTTTAATTGAGCAAGCTCAGGAGAATAAAGTTCTAAAGGAACTTTGTTGATTCTAACTTTACCGGTTCCTTCGCGAACAGTACCTCTTGCGATAGCTGTTTTACGTTTTCCACTAGTATGAATAACTTTAACCATAATTACACATCCGTTTATCTAAAAGGTAGCTCCTAAAAGTTTGGAGATTTCTCCTAACTCAATACCTTTTTTAAGATCTCCGTATTCTGCTTCAGGAACTGCAGTGAGTTCAGCATCAGCATATTCAGCAGGTACGCCTACGAAAGCTTTTAAGCCTTTGTATGCTGTTTTACCTTTGGATTTTTTGAAAGGTAACATTCCTCTTACAGTTCTTCTAAATATGTCGTCAGGTCTTCTAGGATATTTAGGACCTAAGTCACGAGGGTTAGAGATACTTGCTCTGTCCACTCTTTGTTTGTATTTAGCATAAGCCCAATCCTTATTACCAGTTAACATAATTTTTTCAGCATTAAGAATTACTACTTCTTCGCCTTCTAAGAGATTTTTACTAGTTACACTAGCTAATCTTCCTAAAACGCATCCTTCTCCATCAATAATCATCATAACACACATCCCCTTATTCCATAATCCTTATGTTTGATCCTTTAGGATTACTTTCCATAATTTCTTCGATTGAGATGCATTCTCCACCGGCACTTTCGATTTTTTCTTGTGCTTTAGCTGAGAATTTTAATGCTACAACATCTACTTTGTTTTCTAAATCACCATTTGATAAAACTTTACCAGGTACTAAAACAGTTTCGCCTTCTTCAGCGTATCTTGCGATATCTGATAAATTTACTTCAGCAGTTCTTCTGTTAGACCTTTCAAGTCTTTGTGCAACATCTTTCCAAATAGCTGCATCTTCATTTCTTGATTGTTCATAAAGTTTATTAATAAGTTCAATAAGGTTAGGATTTGTTTTTATTACTTTTTTAACCATTATTAATTTCCTCCTTCTTCACTAAATCTGATAAACTTATCCGCTTTTTCACCTAATACGTCACAAGCTTTTAATAAAACTTCTTTAGGAGGCATTGCACCATCAGTTTCGATTCTGAAAATGAAGTCATTTGGACGGAATCCTACATTGATGTATCCATTGTCAGAAGCTCTTACACAGCTTTTGCACATGGCACATTCTTCAACTCCAATCAAAGGACTGTTTTCATGTTCTTCCACGATTTTGATCTTTTTGGATCTTTTATCTGATTTTAAAATACCTCTTGGACATGCTTGAGCGCAATCGTAATCGATTTCAACATCCTCATTGAATGTTATTTCAGGATATTGTTTGTAAGCACATACAGTAGTTGGAATCCATTTAGCATGTTCTTTTCCGTATCCAACTTTTGCAACTGCTTCAATGTCAAGCTTTTCTCCTTCTTTGAGTTTTACTAAAGGTATGGTGTCGTATACTGGTTTAATTCTAGAGTCTGAAGATTTTAAATCTTTAGAATAAACTACTTTAGGTCCCACTTCTTTCAAATAGAACATGATTCCGTTTGAAAACTCTTCCCAGTCGTCATCTTCTGGTAATGACAATCCTTCAAGAGCGTCCAAATCAGATACTAAAGGAGTTAAACCAAGTCTATGAGCAAGCACCTCATTGAACATTGCAGAATCGTTGACAATAATGTTAACATCTTCGATTGCTATTTTAGGAACATTGACCATTGCAACTCTCCTAATAGCATTAATAAAAGGCACTTCTGCATCACGAACAATGAAAATCATTTCATCATCGTTTTGACTTCTTACTTCTATCTCCATATTAAACCCTTCTGCTTATACTCTTCTTCCTCTTTTACCACCAGGTCTTCCAGTACCGTCGTGAGGAATAGGAGTGATATCTTCGATTTTTCCTATTTTAATTCCAGCTCTTGCTAAAGCACGGATAGTAGCTTGTGCACCAGGTCCTGGACTTCTTGGTCCATTTCCACCAGGAGCTCTAACTTTAATATGTAATCCAACAAATCCTTTTTCTTTAGCATCATCAGCTATTCTGGTTGCTGCAGCCATTGCTGCGAATGGTGAAGCTTGTTGTCTGTCTGCACGAACAACTTTTCCACCGGACCATTGTGAGATGGTTTCAGCACCAGTAATATCTGTTACAGTAATAATAGTGTTATTAAATGATGAGTAAATATTAGCTATACCCCATTTTTCATCTTTTGCCATAGTTACACCTTTTATTCTTCTGTATTAGCTTTATTATCCTTTGCTTTGTTGTACTCTTCAATTTGTTTTGCTACAGGTGAAGAACGGTAGAAACCGATTTCATCTTCCTGACCGTCTAAAACTACATAGCTTGGTGAGTTGATTTTTTTACCGTTTAAAGCTATGTGACCGTGTACAACGAACATTCTTGCTTCTTTAGGAGTACGAGCTAAACCTTTTTTATATACAATAGTTTGTAATCTTCTTCTTAAGATATCTTCAACGTTTAAGTCAAGAATATCTTCAAGAGCAGCACCTTCTGGCAAAACACCGGTTCTAGCTAAGTGTCCTAATAATTGTAATTTCTCTTTTACCATTTGATCAGCAGAAAAACCGAGTAAGTATCTTGCTTCCCTACTGTATCTTCTAACTAAAGTATCGGCTTTCCAAATTTCTTTTTTGTTTTTTAAACCGTATTTAGTCATTAATTTATTTTCATTTTTAATTCTTTCCGCATTCCAAGGATGAGGTGGTGTATTATACTTTTTCCTTGATTTTCTAGGTTGTCCCATTAAAACATCTCCTTATAAAATTGAATTTTGATAATTTAATTCATAAAAAAAGTTCTTGCTTATCCTCTTGAACGTTTTACACCAACTGAAGAACTTTTTCTGAAAGTAGATTTGGTTCTTTGACCTCTAACAGGTAAACCAACTTCGTGTCTTCTACCTTTGTAACTTCTGGTCTTTTTCATTCTGTTTAAATCATCCCTTAAAGTCATGTCAAGGTCAGATTCAATCAAGTGAATGTCGTCACCAGTTTCATAGTCTTCCCTTCTATTCAACATCCAAGATGGAATGCCAAATTTGTGAGGATCTTCTAAAATTTCTTCAATTTTTAAAACATCTTCGTCAGCAATGTATCCAATTTTTGCATCTAAATCTAAGTCTAAAACACGACAAATAGTTTTAGATAAAGAGATTCCAACACCTTTGATTTCAGTTAAAGCATGTTCAATGGTTTTGTTACCATTTACGTCTTTTCTTGAAATACGTACTAAATGCTTGAATTCGTCTTCCATTAAATAACCTCCATTTATAGAGCGAACCTACGAGACGTAAAATATAGATTCGAATGTTTTGAATGTATCAAAACACAGTTCTTTCAACAGTTATAAACTTAGCCTATTGGCTAAGAGTGCAATAAATATCAGTTCAACAAGTATTTTTAATATAATTCAAAAAAATATAGTTAAAAACTAATAAACGCCGAGACTGGGATTTGAACCCAGGAGGGCTGAACGCCCACGAGATTTCCAGTCTCGCGCCTTACCAGGCTAGACTATCTCGGCATTAAAATAGTTAGCAATACTTGTCTATCATATTGTCTAGAATAATATGATAACATAATTTATTATCTTTAACCTATATAAAGGTTTGCTTAAAAATAGGATTTTTCCCAAAATAATGGGAATTGCATAAAATATTATCTTTTTCATCATTAATAAATCAAAAGGTAAAGTATATTTTAAAATACAGTCATATTATTAATCAAGGTGATTAAGATGGATTTGTTAATATGGATCATCATTATAATATTAGTTATTATTGTTATAGTAACCATAATACACATGTACAATAACCTAGTCGGACTCAGAAACCGCGTGAAAAACAGTTACGCGCAAATTGACGTCCAACTTAAGAGAAGAAACGACCTTATACCTAACCTTGTGGAAACCGTAAAGGGTTACGCAAGTCATGAAAAAGGCGTTCTTGAAGAAGTGACAAAAGCAAGAACAGGCGTTATGAACGCAACAACCGTTGAAGAAACCAGCGCTGCAGACAACCAATTGACTGGAGCATTGAAAACATTGTTCGCCGTTGCGGAAAACTATCCTGACTTAAAGGCAAACAGCAATTTCCAACAATTGCAATCAGAATTGACCGACACAGAAGACAAGATATCCTATGCAAGGCAATTCTATAATGACGTTGTTTTAAAATACAATAACGCTTGCCAACAATTCCCAAGTAGCATTATGGCTAGAATGTTTGGATTTAAAGAAGAAACTTATTTTGAAGCACCAGCAAGTGAAACTGCAGTTCCTGAAGTGAAATTCGAGTAGGTGAAATTATATGAATGTAAAAAACGCATTTATTATAATTTTACTTTTTTTATTATTATTTTCAACAATAAGTGCGGCATCTGCAGACGATGACAGAAGCTATTCAATCGACAGGGCATTCGTCGAACTGACAGTTGGAAGCGACGGCCTGCTTCATGTTGACGAAAGGTATGACTACTCCTTTGACGGAAAGTTCAACGGAGTCTACCGTGACATTCCCCTGAAAGCGGGAGAAAGCATCGACAACATTGAAGTGGATGCCGATGGAGCCTATGCGGTACTTAAGGAAAGCGATGAGGGTGGATATAAGCACCTGAAAATCTACCTATACTCCGATGCTGCACATACCCAAGGCATCCGTGACTGCAACGTTAACGTTTACATCAGCTATGACATGAAAAACGTGGTGACCCTTTTCAATGATGTTGGAGGGCTGCAGTACAAGCTCTGGGGAGATGAATGGGACGTTGGAGTCGGAAACATCTATTTCACAGTAAACCTACCTGGTGACAGCGGAAACGAATACTTCCTAAACCCGCAGGAATTCAACACAACCAGCGAACTTAAAGGAAATACGATCACCGCCGAAAGCAGCTACATTCCGAAAGGGGACTTCTATGAACTGCTCCTCCTTATGCCATTGAGCGATTTCCATGATGCGACATACGCCAAACATGTTGATCGGAATGGCCGTGACATGATAATGAAAAACCTTGAGGACAGCGTCAACGGGCGTAACTTCTGGAATACGACATATCTTATTATGGGTCTTCTTTCCCTGTTAAGTCCAGTGGTTGCCGTATTCACATATCTCAAGTTCGGCCGTGAACCGAAAGTTGACTATGACGGAATTTATGAGAGGGAATTGCCTACTGACGATCCCCCTGAAGTGGTGAATGCTATATATGCAAATGGAGACATTGGAACTCCTAACATGGACGGTTTTGAAGCAGCCATTCTGAATCTGATCGACAAGAAGGTATTGAAGCTAACCAAGCAATTCGATGAGAACACTGAAACCAATGACCTATACATTGAATTCAGCGGAAACACACAAAACCTCAAGTCAAATGAGAAACAGGTCTATGACATCCTGCACAACTTCGCCTATGGGGACACCCTGAACCTGTCAAGCCTCAACACCAGTTTGTCATCAGAGGCAAATGCAAAATGGTTTATGGAACAGTATGCAGACTGGTGCGCCAATGTTGAAGATGAGCTGGAACCTAGAGTGAGTGAAGAGTTCAATGACACTGGAACCACCATAATGGCCGGACTCAGTGTTGGAGGATTGGTCATTGGAGTTATAATTGCCATTCTAGGAATATGGACTGAACTGAAATCAGGAACCTATGCCATTGCCGGAGGAATATTTTTAGTCATTTTCTCAATAGCCATCATGAGGCTTGATGACGATATCTTTGGACAATGGACTTCAAAGGGTCGCGTGAGGTATCTCAAATGGAAAAACTTCAAGAAGTTCTTAAAAGACAACAGTTTAATCAACGAACACCCTCCGGAATCAATAGTTGTTTGGAGGAAGTACTTGATTTATGGTGCGGCTCTTGGAGTAGCAGACAAGGTTTACGAATCCATGAAACTGCAGGAGAAAAACTTCGCAGGTGGCAGTTTCTATGATGATGATATTTTCCTATATCACCACTACGGAGGATATTACATGATGCACCATGCAATCATGACCGGACAGACATCCGCAAATCCTTCATCAGACTCCGGTGGCTTTGGTGGCCTCGGAGGAGGATCAGGTGGTGGAGGTGGAGGAGCTTTCTAGCTTTTCCATTTCTTTTTTCTTTTTTTTAGAACGGTAAACTTGCATATTTGGCATGCAGAGTATATGAGTTAGTGTTCCAATTTCTTATTTTTCCCAATGAGTTTCTATAGCTGGTTGCATCCGCACAGACCCATTTGCTTCCTATCTTTACCTGAGTCCATACATGGCCGGTAGTGTCTCCGTCGCCGAAGTGGCATCTTCCATGGACATATCTCGCATTGAATCCGGCTGTTCTAAACATTGCAACCAACAAGTGGGAATGGTCAACGCAATTTCCTTTTTTCTGCTTCAATGTGCCTGATGCACCATATTTGCTGTTATAATAATAGGAGTAATCCAAAGTGTCCCTAACATAATTGAATATCGCCTTTGCCTTATCGACCTTGCTTGTCAAGCCTTTGGTTAGGGACTTGACCAGCTTTTTAATCGCCTTGCTTCCAACTTTACAGTGGCTTGATGATTTAAGATAAGCGCTTGATCCCTTTGCATGCTTTTGATTGATACCGTTTCCAAATTTGGAAAGCTTGACATTTACAGTTTTGGAATTGGAACTTGTGAGAAGATCATTATTGCCATTGAATTTGACCTTGACGTTATATTTGCCTATTGCAACGTCAGTCCTGAACTTGGCATATCCGTCGGAACCCACAGTCGCAGTGTATGTTTCACCATCAATGGTGAGTTCTGCCATGCCTCCAGAAGTAGCTTTCCCCTTAGAATCAGTTACTAGAACCTTGAATGTCTGGGAATTGTCCTTATAGGAACTTCCGCATTTCCAGAGGACCTTTGATGGACCCCTTTGGAAAACATCAATCTCACAGGAGCCTGAAGCCGGTGAGAAAACGAGATCACCAGTTGACTTATAGGTCACATTATAACTGCCTATTGCCAGATTGATAGGAACGGCCACTATTCCATTGGCATCTGTGGTTTTACTGTAGGTTTTACCATTGATGACCAATTTGACTGTTTTCTTGGCTAAAGGAATGCCTCCTGCAGTGTAGGCAACCTTTAATGAAGTGCCAGCACCATAACCGAAATGGGTTGTGCTCTTGACGGTCAATTTGGTGTCAGTGGTGTCAAATATTTTCACTGACTTTGTTGATTTGGATGCCTTGAAATACTTGCTTCCATCATAGGAATATTGGACAGTGTATATTCCCTTTTTGAAAGATGACAAATCAATGGATGCAACACCATCACCATCTGTCTTTTTGGAATATGTCTTGCCGTTGATCCTAATTTTGATGACCTTTCCAACGTTTGAAGTGTCATCCAGGGCGGTTGTGAGCTTAACCTTTATTACCCTTTTTTCATCAGGAAGGAAAGTGTAATCCTTGGAGGTCAGCTTGGTTGATGCCTTTCTTTGATAAACGTTAATCTTAAAGGTTTTTGACAATCCGTCATTATTACGGCAAACTACATTATAAGTGCCTTTCTTAACCTTTTTCAAGGACAGGGTTGCAATACCGTTGGCATTTGTCTTGAGCTTATATGTCTTTCCCCTAAACTTGATCTTAACGTATTTCTTTGCCAACACCTTGCCGTTAGCCTTAAGGAATTTGACCTTGAAGGTTTCGCCCTCAACCTTCTTGAGCTTGGTTGCGGGAGTTATAGTTGGCAAAATATTGAAATTGGTGGTTAGCTGAAATCCTGTAATCGGACCGGTTGCAACAATCCTGTATGTGCCTGGCTTTAAATTGACAGGCAGGCTTACCACACCCTTGCTGTTGGTGTTTTTGGTGTATTTCTTGCCGTGGACAAGTACTGTCACGGCCCTGTTAGCCAACGCATGACCTGAACCGTCAAGGAATGTTGCAGTGTATTGTGTACCTCCCTTATAGTATTTGGTAATGTCACTCGCCTTTATTGTGGGAAGAACATTCAATTGTGATGTCAGATTGCATGCATCATAGTCATCATCCCCATCGAAATATGAGAATATGCTATATTTACCAGGTTTTAGCTTTAAATTGACGCTTGCAACACCATTAATGTCGGAAACGGCATCATAAATCACATCATTTACAGAAAAATGAACTGTCCTATTGGACAATGTGGCATTTGAATCCCTCAACGTCACACTAAATGACCCTGAGTAGTACACACTTTCCGTAGGTGAGGACAATTCTGTCTGATTTTTAGCGGATTCAGTGAGTGAAACCTCGTCCAGACTAGCTGACAGGTTTTCTGAAGAATCCTCATCCAATAAGGCATTATCCTCATCAATGCCAATTTCCGTTGAATTAACATCACTTGCTTGAATTGTACCAACCGAAAGAACTAGAATCAATACAAAAATAAGAGTGATGATTAGTTTTTTATAAAAAATAATAAACCATCCTTAAAATTTATAATATAAACTTATTTTAATCTCACAAATATTTCTCTTAAAAATTGAATATAAATTTTATCATTATCAAAAAATCAATTCAATTTATGGCCATTACTTCCAGAACCTTGGATAGGTATCAGGTTTCATCAATACCTTATTGACATTAACTGCAAAGCCTGAATCTGCCTCTAAAATCTCGTTGGAAGTCAATAAAGAATTTCCTGCACCAACCAATTCACCCTTAAGTGTCTCAATTGCCACAATATCATTCTTTTGAATGTTGTCTGCCAACTCAACAATTCCGCCATTTGCAAGGTCCGCACCATGACAGACCGCATCAACGGCTGAATCCTTAATGATAATCTTTGGCAGGTAATCAGCAGCTCTTTCCATTGGCATGATAGCTTCACGCAAGAATGACTCATCACCGTCTTCCTTCCAGAAGTGGTATGCATCGGTAACGTCCTGTAAGGTAACCAACCTGTTCTTTTCATTGAATGAACCAACCTGGGTTCTTCTAAGCTCTGCCATATGCGCCCCTACGCCCAATGCTTCACCGATGTTGTGACAATAGGTCCTGACGTAAGTTCCTGCCTCACAACCTATTCTGAATAGAACATCACGTCCCTCAATTTCATAGATTGTTGAATAATAGATGTTACGAGTCCTCATTTCACGTTTAACGGCTGACTTGACAGGAGGCAATTGGAATATCTTACCTGTGAACTCCGCAAACACTTCACGGATTCTTTCCTCATCAATGTCCTGATGGAAAGTCAAAAGGCAGACATACTCCTTAGGAGCTGTCAATAAAAGTTGAATAGCACGGGTAGCGTCATTCAATCCAACCGGCAAGATACCGGTAACCTTAGGATCAAGTGTTCCCCCGTGGCCTGATTTTTCCAAGTTTAAAATACGTTTAACCCAAGAGTCTATTTCATGAGAGGTCGGTCCTGAAGGTTTATCCAAATTAATTACACCATGAGAAATATAATCATTAATCTCCCTGTCTTCTGGTTTGCAACCAAAATCGGGACTAGTAAAACTTTCAGATTTAGTAACCATGTTAAATTTCATGAAAATATACCCTTAAAAAAATAGTAAATAAAAAAAGTTATGAATAATATGTTTATTATTCATTTTATGTTTATAAGTCAGCTAAAGCTGCTTTGATAGAATCTGCATCACCAGAAACATCAATGGAATCTGCAGTTGGTTCTAAGTGAGCGATGTTACATCTTCTGTTTTTTACAGCTTCACCAATAACTTCTACATAGTTTTCATCGATAATTTCTACGATTGCGCATTTTTCGCCTGCTTCTCTACCAGCAGTTTTAACACATACTCTTCCTACTTCGATTGATGCCATTTATATCACCTTTAATGTTTGAATAATGATTTCTGATACGTTTTCAGGATTGAAAGTACCAGTATTTATAATTATGTCATAGATATCCATATTGCCAATGTCAATATTGTGGATTTCCATGTATCTCAAGGCTTCACTCTTTTCACGAGTTATGATCTCTTCCTTAGCCACTTCAACGGATTTGTTCTCCCTTTCGGAAATTCTTTTTGAACGAACATCGAATGGAGTCACCAACCAAACCTTCAAGTCAGCATTGTCAACAAAGAATGCAGACAATCTTCCCTCAACGATGAGGTTTTCTGCTTCACTGGCCTTTTGAGCTTGCCTTTTGTCAATTTCTTTATCAATATCATCATTACCTTCAGCAAATTCACTGAATTCAAGAACAGTCATTCCTCTTTCAGCGGCCATTTCTCTAAAGACTGACCCTGCAGAGATATATGGAATATTCAACTTCTCTGAGAGACCCTCAGCAGTAGTTGTTGTTCCAGTTCCAGCTAATCCACCGACAGTAATTATCATTATTTTCTAGCCTCGTTTTTGAAATGTTTACGAGCACAGCTTGAACATAAGTAACCACCGAATGGACGGTTAGGTCTTTTAGCTGTTTTTGATAATTTTCCAATTTCGTATGGACGTCCACGAGGAACTCCATGTAATACTGCACCACACTCAGCACAAACATGCTTAGATGGTTTTTTCTTTTTATATCTTAAAACATTCCTTCCACCAGGAGTGTTTTTATGAACTCTTTTATATGATCTTGATCTAAACCTATTTGCAGGCATTTAATCACCTTAAATTAATTTTTAAATAAATTATGAAATAATTGTGTAATAGCGTATTCAAAATAGAATACTATAATATATCTTTTTCATTATTAATAAATGTATGTAAAAAGGGTTGTTTTAGAACCCTTGTTTAAATCCTAAGTATTTTCTTAATATCTGACTCATACCAAAAGTACAAATCATATACCATAATAACCAACCGATACCATATGGGATAGTGGCCTTACCGCCATAGAAAATACTACCTATAAAGTGCCATACCGGTGTTAAAGTAATCCAGTAAACAGTTACAGGCAAGTGAACGACTAAACCGCTGATAGCGGATGTTCTCATCCAGAAGAATATTAGAATAATTGGAACGAAAGTTACAATCATCGGTTTGAACTGATTGGACATCATAGCAGATTGGTCCTTCATCATTTCAGTTTGTTTGGCTTGTAACTCAGCAATCTTTTTCCCATCTCCTTTCTTTTGAGCTTCACGCAATTCGCTGGTCAATTTTTTACTTCTTGCTTGAATCTCATTCATTTCCTCTTGGTCAACCAAATACTTGTTAGCAATGGTTGTGATTAATGAAACAATAAAAGCAATGATTAGGACAGTTAACGCAGGGTTAGCTGGATTAGGATCCATAGCTAAGATTGGATTGAAAACTGTATTCAATGCGCCATAAACCATTCCCATTATGTCTACCATAATTAATCCCCTATAAATTTAATACATTTACTAATTTTCTAACATTAGAATCTAAATGATTGTCATGATTTTCAACAATTTTAACAGTTGCACCAGTTAAAGTAGCGTAAGCCATTGAGGTTGCCCTGTTCATTTGTTGATGTAAATCTATGTCTTTTACTTTTTGAAGATCCCTTTCACGAGTATCATCATTTAATCTTCTATAAATAATTTCATCAGGATTTGCTTCAACTAAAATAAATTGATCAGGTTGTAACTGTTCTAACACCCAAATCGGTAAACCTGGTAAGAAACCAGCAGGAGTATTAATAGTACAGTGAGTGTCAACAATAACATTATCGTTTTCAGACCTTGCTTTAATTTCAGCTGCTGCTTTAGCTTGAATATCTTTTTGGGTTTCAGCAGGTAATTTCCTTAACTCATCCCTATGAGATACAAGTTCGTCTTTAATAGCAATCTCAGTCATTATGTCACCGTAGTTTAAGTGGACATAATCAACTTCTTCTAAAGCTTTATTCAATAAAGTTGTACTTCCAGAACCTGGAATTCCTGTTAATACTACTAATTTCATTTTAATCCCTCATTTTTTAAAAGAGAAAAGGAGAAAAATTAATCTCCTCCTAAAACTTTCCTAAGAACAGGATTTGCGGACATGAGTTGCTCTTCAGCCATTTCTTCATATAGCTTATGGAGAATACCAACGGTAAGCAATACGCCTGTACCTCCACCTAAAGCACCGGTTAAATCTGCAAGGAAAGCGATAAGACCTACATAAATACCACTGATAATGGTAAGTGCAGGAATATATTTTTTCAAAATTTTATACAATTGACGTTTACTACTTCTAAAACCTGGAATTTGAATACCTGAATTGTAAAGTTGTTCTGAAATCTTTTTAGCATTCAAACCACTAATTTCAACCCATAAGTATGAGAATAACATACAACATCCGATGAAGAATATTGCATATATTAACACGTGTATCGGTTCAGTAATGAAATGCTGCAAGGAAGGTGTTGATAATAACCATGCAATACCGTCTACAGGTTTACCCTGTTGCATATGACCTAAAATAGGAACTCCTATCTTTTGGAAAACGTTTGCAAACAATGTTACGTTTACAAGTAATGCACTTGTTAAAATTACAGGCATGTTACTTGAGTAAACGAATTTCAATGGGTATTTACCGACAGATCCTCTGATTCTTCCGTGACCTCTTACACTACCGTGGGAAATAGGAATTTCCACTCTCATAGCTTCACCATATAATACAACTAAGAATACAATGATAGTTGCAATCAATGGGATCAAGATAGCCAAGTTAGGAGTTCCAGCCATGATTTGCTGGATGAATTTAGGAATGATACCTGCTAAAAATCCGTCAGTTCCCGGTAAGATACTGAATGTACCAACCATAATAGCTTGACATACACCAGCAGCAATGAACAGCCCGATACCACTACCGAATCCCCATTTTGATACAACTTCATCAAGGTAAATGATAACCAATGCACCGAGAACAAGTTGTAGGATTAACAGCCATGTGTATGAACCATCAATAGGGACTAGGTTTCCAGTGAGTACTAAAACACTTGCTTCAAATACAGTGAACACAATAGACAATACTTTTTGTGTAGCTTGGAAGTGAGATTTGTCCTTATGGGATGAAAGGTCCAAATCCAAGAGATTTGAACCGACTAATAATTGTAAAACAATAGAAGCAGTTACAATTGGACCAATACCTAATGTAAGAATTGAACCAAAACTTCCTGCCATAACTGCTCTCAATTGAGCGAAACTATCAATAGCACCAGGTGCTAAACCGTATAACGGAATTTGTGTTAAGAAGAAATATAACACTAATACAAGAGCAGTCCATTTAAGCTTTTCATTGAAATCTTCTCTGTGAACCGGAGATTTGACTTCAGGAATAACTTTGAATATTGGCTCTAATACTTCTAATGATGACATTTTATCCCCTGATTAAGGATAAAGCTATAATAATATAGCTTCTCCTCCTAATTCTTCAATTTTTTCAATAGCAGATGCTGAGAATTGAGGTGCAGAGATTTTGTAAGCTTTGGTAATTTTACCTTTAGCTAAAACTTTGTCATAACCTAATTCAGTAACATCTATAACAATTGCATCTCCTTCTTGGGATGCTTTACCGTTTGCGATTAATTCATCAGCGTGTTCTTCTAAGTAATTTAAGTTAACAGCATTGACTTTTTTAATCATTTTTTGAGGTCTTTTGAAACCATGTTTTCCGAAGTGGTCTGGGTCGTGGATTACGGTCCAGGTCCAGTGTTGTTTACCCATACCTGCTTTACCTTTTCCACCTTTGTTACCTGCACCTCTACGTTTTTTGGTACATCCTCCACCGTTGGATCTAGAACCTCTTTGTTTGTTGATTTTACGTTTTGTTCTAATCATAAATATACACCTGTTTAAAGCATTCTTTTACCAAGGTCTTTAATTTCTTCTCCCCTGTAACCTAAAGATCCACCTTCTTTAACAGATAAACGGATATCTTCGTAACCTTTTCTTGGAGGGTGTAAACGGAATACAGGTTTAATACCGACATCAGCTAATTTGACTTTAGATTCAACTACGTCTTTAGCTAATTCTTCAATATTATCGTAATCAGTGTTTTCAGCAACATACTCGTCAGTAACTTTTACATTACCCGGGAGTCTTCCTCTTTTAGCAATCATAGCTGCAACAAATTCAGCGTCGATTTCTCCCCAAGTGATGTAATCCTTAGCTTTTTGAAGCATACCTTCGTAACTAGGATTTTCTTCTACTAATACTGCATGGCTGATTCTGTTAAGTCTTAACATGTCTAAGGTGTCAGCAATACCTTGAATGACACCAGTAGTTCCTCTAACTCTAATAACTAAATACATGATATCACCATTTAGTAGTTAACTCCCATTTTTTTGAGATCTTCTTTACTTGCTTTAACGTTACTTAATTCTTTTAAAGCATCAAATACAGCATTAGCAAAGTTAACTGTAGTTTGAGTTTGACCGAAGGTTTGAGACCATACATCGTGGATACCAGCGAGTTTTAAGATAGTTTTACCAACATCTCCAACTACTAATCCTACTCCTGCAGGAGCTGGCATTAAGGTAACGCTTACACTACTGGTTTTACCAGTTACTTTGAAAGGTACGGTGTGTTCTCTTCCACATACACAACCCCAGTCTCCACAACCTCTTCTTACTTTAATGAGGTTGTATTTAGCGTTGTCAACAGCTTTTCTGATAGCTGGACCTACTTCTTTAGCTTTTCCTTGGCCTAATCCAACGTAACCGTTTTTGTTACCTACAGCAACAATAACTCTGAAATTAACTTTTCTACCAGATTTATGCATTCTTTGAACTAAGTTAACATCCATTACTTCTTCTTCTAAATCCGGAATTAAGGCATCAACTATTTCTAATTCCATAATTGGAAGACCTTTTTCAAAGATTTCATCGATATCAGTAATGGTTCCATCTTTAACTAATTTACCCATTTTAGTTTTAGGTTCCCATTCATCAATATTAAAACTCATAGTTATACCTCTGCCTCATCAATATTTTTAATAGTTTCATCAAAGTTTTCAGGTAAATCTTTAGGATTAAGACCTCTTTCAAAGTACTTTGAGAATTTTTTAGCTACTTCTTCAGCATCTAAAGATTCAGCGTAGTTAGCAACATGTTCTCCTCTGATACGTTCATCTTCTGGGAAAATGAAGTCTCCGTGAGGAACTTCTAAACCTGCGTCAACAGCACCTTTTAAAGCTGCGAAGATTTTAGATCCTTTGATTGGTGATTTTAAACCAATATCTAGGATTGCGCTTTCAACACCAGCTGCTAAAGCTCTTTTAGCACATAAGTATGCTGTTAAGTAGAATGCTGAAAGGTTTCCAGTAGCACCTAAATAACCGTAACTTGCTAATTGTTTACTTACTGCAGATGCAACAGTGATATCTCCTTCAGGAGCATAATCGATAACTTGAACAGTAGCGTGGGAGTTGGATACTCTAACAACTAAACGAGATTTGTCGTAGTGGACTAATTTCATTCTAGCTGCGTAATCAGTTTTTCCTTCTCTTCTTCTTCTGAATGCTACTTTATATTTAGTTCCTTGTGCCATGCTTATTCCTCTCCTTTAATTAAATCATGGTCACGGGCGTAGTTTCTCATGTAAGATTTACTTCTGAATGCGCCACCCTTAGCCATTTTGTATAATTTACGATAGGTTGTAGCATCAATGATTTCGTCATCACGCATTTCTTTAAGATCTTTTCTTAAAGCCCTAATAGTAGTCATCCAAGCTTTCTTTTTAGGAGTACGTGCTTTTTTAGCTCCTTTTATACTACCTCTACCTTTTCTTTTACCTTTTGCTTTTTGTTCTTTGATTTTTTTAGATCTGTAGCTACTAATACCTTTTTCAGGTTTTGCTTTAATAGCTCCATCGTTAATTAACTGCTTAACTCCTTCTCTAGTAATCGCCATAGATACTTCTTCTAATCTTTCTGGATCAATCCATACACGATTAAGCCCTACTTTAAGAATACTAGCAGCTAATCTTTTTTGAGTTGTAAGATTCATGTATATAATCCTCCATTTAGATATAATCTAAATTCCCTTATTTTTAATTTAACCAGTTAAATCAATTCAAATTAAAGCCCCGGAACTGATTCAACTTATAAATATAATTTATTTGTTTAATACTTTAATCCCGAGCTCGGATGCTTTTTCTAACATCAAAGCTTTTTTCCTTTTACCGATAGAAGCGCTTATTCTTGCAGCATCGCATGCTGGGTCTAAGTCTTCTAACTCTTGCATATTGTGAACAAGAACGTCATTATATCCTGAAGGGTGTAAGTCCCTTATAGCTCTAGGGGTTCTGTAACCAATAGCTGGCATTGCAGGTTTACCTGCTTCGTATCTTCTCATTTTACTGGTTTTACCTCTAGGGCGTCTCCATTTGATTCCAAGTTTTTTATAACGAGCATATTCTTGTCTTTTAAATCTTTTATTAGCCATTCAAATCACCAATTATTCTTTGCTAGTTAAGTATATTCCGTCTTGGAATACTCTAGGATCTCTTCCTTTAATTTTAGTTGCTTGTTCTAAGTTAGCCATAGTTTGACCAACATGTTCCTTATTAATACCAGTGATTGTTACCTCATCACCTTTAACTGATACTTCAGCAGAACCTACAATTTTTGCGGTTCTTGGGTGTCTTTCCCCGAGGAAGTTGTCGATTACCACGGTATCATTTTGAACTTTCACAGTCATTGGAAAGTGAGCAAATACAATTTTCATGTGATATTCAAAACCGTCAGTAACACCAGTAATCATATTGTTGATGTGTGCTCTGGTGGTTCCGATCATTGCTTTATCTTTCTTTTTTGGGAATGCTGTTTCTAAAACAACAACATCGTTTTCTTCTTTAATACTTACATTAGGATAAGTAAATTTTCTGGAGTCTTCTCCATTAGGTCCTTTTACAGAGACCTCATTATTTTCAATTATAACTTCAACGCCTTCAGGGATTTCAATTTCTTCCCTTATAGCTGCAGCTACTACCATTTTATCACCTAATACATGTAAGCCAACAAACGTCCGCCAATTCCTCTTTCCTTAGCCTCATAGTGAGTCATAATTCCTTCAGGAGTTGTGACGATTAAAATACCAAAGTTTTTTGCTGGCAAATATCTTTTTTCAAATTTCTCAAATTCATCTTTCTTAACAGCATGACGAGGTTTGATAACACCACATTTGTTAATGTTACCTTCTAATTCAACTATGAATTTTCCTGCCCTGTTGTCGTCAACATATTCAAAATTACCAATATAATTCTCTTTTTGCATAGTGCTTAAAACTTGTCCAATTAATTTGGAAGCAGGAGAAATAACACAAGAGTCGTTCACTTGTAATTCGTTATTTCTAATGTTAGTTAAAGCATCAGCGAGAGGATCCATAAGACTCATATTTATAACCTCTAATTATATTTTTTAAATCCCATTTTAGGGGCTACTTCCCTAAAACATTGTCTGCATAAGTTTATGCCATATCTGCTAACCATTGCGGAATGGTCTCCACAACGACTGCATTTTTTTGAAGCTTTACCGTATTTTCTTGGCAAAATATCACCTTTATTCAGTTACATAATTAACGTTGAAATTTTCTTCCATAAATTTCATAGTTTCTTCTTTAGAAATTCTATGTTTTTGAGGAACTTTCTTTTGTTGGATTTTTCTTTTAGAAATTCTGTAACCTGGTTTTTCAAAAGTAACAGAAACGTTCATACCGAAAATACCGATATCAGGGTTATATCTCATACCTGGGATATCAATATGTTCTCTAATACCAAAAGAAAGGTTTCCTTGAGCGTCAAATTGAGTAGGTTTAATATTTCTACTAATACCTTCTAAAACCATATCAATAGCTTTGTCAGCTTTTTCTCCACGTAAGGTTAATTTACATGCGATTGGTTGTTTTTTCCTGATACCCCATTCAGGGTTGGTTACTTTGGAAAATGTTTTGACAGGAGTTTGATCGAACATTTCTTCTAAAAGAGTGATTGCACGAGATAATTTTTCACCTGCTTCTCCAACACCAATACTGACAGTAGCTTTTTCGATACGTACTTCATTCATTGGGTTCATTTATTTACCTCCAATAAATCGATTACTGGTGCGTCAGTACCAATTACAAAAGCATAATCTTTTAAAGTTAAGAACTCATCTTTTGCACTGTTTTCAATAATAATAGTATTTGGATTAGAAGATTTATTTTCAATAATTTCAGATACTGTACCTAATTCACCAGTGTGTTTACCACCAGTAACAAGAACTGTAGCTCCTTCTTCTAAAGGATATGCTTCAACGATTTCATGTTCAGGTACTTTTAAGCAAATAACATCTCCAACAGAGTATGCGTCTTCTTCAATGATAACGTTTTTACCATCGTGAAGGTTTAATTGAGTTTTTCCACCTTTAATAGTGGATTTGTTAACAATCTTAGATAATTTAGCATCAGCATCTTCGATTAAATCTAATTGTAATCTTCCTTTTCTATCTAAAAGAACTCTATAAGCTTCACCAGTTTTTGGGATTTCAACAATGTCCATGAAACCAACTGGGAATTTATAATCTTTAACTACTCTTCCATCTACTAAAACGTTACCGGAGTTGATGATTCTTTTAGCTTCTCTTGCGTTGTCAGCTAATTTTAATACATCTCTGATAACTAAAGTTAATGGAATAGAATGTTCAATGGAGTGAGAACCTGCGGAAGGTTTTACAGTCCAGGTATCTTCTTTAGGATGAATAGGCCAAGATTTTGGTGCTTTATATCTTTTAAGATGTTTTCTAGATCCCATTTTAGCCATATTAATTGTCTCCTTTATTTTTTATTCTTCTATCATCTTTTAAATCTGCATCAATAATTACTAAGTTAGATGGGTCAACTGGGAGAAATGCATTGGTTCCATCAGGTTTTGCTAAAGTAACTTCTTCGATTGTTACTTTGTAGGATGTGTAATCTACTGTGAGAACTTCTCCTTCATGTCCTTTAAAGTCTCCACGGACTACTCTAACTTTATCTCCTGATCTGACTGGTAAAGATTTTTTACCTACTTTTTCTCTTAACTCTTTGCTTAATGAAGCACTTAAGTATTTACCACGAGTGTGAGCAGGAGCATTGTAACGAGCTTTTCTTTGTTTTCTTGGTTGAATTGACATTTTTTCACCTTATACTAAAATACTTGCTGCACTACCAACACTAGGCCATCTGTCAGCTGCTTCTTTAGCAACAGGACCTCTGATTTCAGATCCTTTTAAAATTCCTTCAGGAGTAATAATAACTGCAGCATTATCTTCAAATTTAACACGAAGACCATCAGCACGTCTATATTCCTTTTTTTGTCTTACTACAACTGCATTTACAACTTCTCTTCTCATGTCTGCAGTTCCTTTTTTAACAGATGCAACAACTAAATCTCCAACACCAGCAACGTCGATCCTTCTTCTTACACCTTTGAATCCTTTTACGGAAATGATTTCGATTTCACGAGCACCAGTATTGTCAACACATTGAAGTCTTGCTCCAATTGGTAATGCTTTAGTCATGCTTGAGGTTAATGGTTTCATAATAATTACTCTCCTTTAACTTCAACTAAAACAAAATGTTTAGTTTTACTTAATGGTCTACATTCTGCAATTTTTACAGAATCACCAACATTCACATTTAAGCAATCTGGTTTGTGAACGTTGATTTTAGATTTCCTCTTTTCGTATCTTTCATATTTTTTAATGAATTTATAGTAACTACGTTCAACAGTAATAGTCCTTTCTGCTTTGTTACTTACTACAACACCTTCAAGAACTTGGCCTCTTACAGGCAAAGTCCCATGAAATGGGCAGTTAGGATCATCACATGTAGTTTCTGGTTCTTGAACGTTAAGCCCAACCATATTATCACCATTTATATTTTTTTAAACCTTTTTTTTATTCTATCTTCAGGACGAATAGACAAAATGTCACCATCAATTTCAATTTTTTCCCCGTTAGGAATCTCGAAGACAAATATAGAACCTTTTTTAGGAATAACCCTTTCTATATTGTCCATTCCTTCAATCTTAATGGTATTTTTTGTCTCATCAATAATAGTTCCTTTTAAATTAAGAGACTCGTTATTCTTACTTGTCGCATGAACATTCAAACCAATGAATTCATGATGAACTAAGTTTCTTGAAGTAATCATAATCCCAATCTCTTAACGTAACATTTACAATAAATTATGCAGTAAAATTACAAAATTTAATTGAAAAACATATCGAATAGATGAATTATCTCCTTTTCTTATTATTCTTTTTAGATTCACGGATTTCAATTGTATCAGAAGAGAAACCTAAATCGGATAAAACTTGTTTCACTTTAACTTTGTGATCACCTTGAAGTTCTATTTGACCGTTTTTGGCTGTTCCTCCGCAAGCACATTTGGCTTTAAGAGTTTTAGTAAGCTCTTTGATATCAATATCATGTTCATCTATACCTTCGATAATAGTCATGAGTTTTCCGAATCTTCTTCTAACTGTAAATACCTTTAGAGTCTGAACTTCACGTGCAATTTCTTCACATACACAGAGTTCTTCAGGAAGCCCACATACATCACAGATTTTTGACATTTAATTCTCCTTTTGTTTTTCATTTAAAATTGTAAGAACACGAGCAATTGTTCTTTTTAATTCTCTAATTTTTCCAGGGTTTTCGACTACCCCGGCAGCTGCACTTTTAGAAACATTTTTGGATAATTCAGTTCTGAGTTCAACCAATTTGTCTTGGATCTCATCAACTTCCATGTCCCAAATTTCTTTACTTCTTAAAATCGCCATTGTTCCAACTCTTTAAGGATAATTAAATTTAATTATTTAACTATCATCTTTTTCTACTTCTTCAGTAGATTCTTCTTCAACAACTTCTTCTAATTCGTCGAGATCTTCGATTTCCTCAATGATTTCTTCTTCGATGACTTCTTCGGTTTCAACATCGATTTCTTCTTCGATGACATCACCATCTTCTTCAATAATCATTTTAGGAGGAAGAATTTCAACTGAATCAGGTAATACAGTTTCTGGAGGCATAATTCTTACATAAATACCTAATACACCAGGTTTTAATTCAGCAGTAGCGAAACCTTCTTCTACAAATCTGATGGAAGGTTCTCCACATTTTTTGATGTATCCTTCTACGAATTTTGCTACAGCAGATCTAGAACCTCTGATTTTACCAGAAATAGTAACTTCCACACCTTGAGCTCCTGCGCCCATGATTCTGCGGATAGTAGAGTAAGCTACTCTCCTGAAGTGCATACCTCTTTGTAACATGTTAGAGATTTTGTATGCCATGATTTTTGGGTTGAGTTCAGGAACTTCAACTTCTTTAACTTCAATTTGTGGATTGTCTAAACCGAATTCGGTTTTGAGGGTTTGGGTAATAGCTCTAACGTTTTTACCACCTCTACCAATAACCATACCAGGTCTTTCTGCGTAAACAATAACCATGGTACCTAAAGGTGTAATTTGAACTTCCATACCACCGTATCCAGCTCTTTCAAGTTCTTTTTCTAAGTATTCATCAATTCTAGTTCTTCTAAGGCCTTCTTGAACGAAATCTTTTTCTATCATTAGTTAGCCTCCTGTAATACAATTTGAATATGAGTAGTTGGAGTATTGAATGGAGTCATTCTACCGAATGCTCTTGGGATGTAACCAGGAATTACAATACCTCTGTGGGATGAGATATGTTCAATGAATAATTTTTCAGTGTCCATACCTTTGTACTCTGCATTAGCTTCAGCGTTTTCTAAAACTTTTAAAATTTGTTCTGCAGCTTTTACAGGGTATCTACCAGCAGCCCATCCTTCTTGTCCTTTTCTGTGACCAACTTTTTTGTTGTGTCTTTTGAAAGGAACTGATTTTTTCATTTCAATAACATCTTCTAAGTAAGCTTTAGCTTTTGCTACTTCCATTCCTCTGATTGCACTGCAAATCTCAACACTGTGCTTTGGAGAAATCTTAAGAGATTTTGCCATAGCGCGTGCAGTTTTTGCTTCATCAACTTCTTTATTATAAGCATATTTGTTAGCCATGTTCTAATCTCCTTATTTAAGTGGTACAAACATGGATGATCTGGTAGCACCCATACCTGGGTCTCCGTGTTGAACTCTTTTTCTGGTTGGTGCGTATTCACCAAAGTAATGACCAATCATTTCTGGTGCAATAGTGACTTCAACAAAATTTTGACCATCATAAATACCGAAAGTGGTTCCAACCATTTCAGGTATTACAATCATGTCTCTACAATGGGTCCTAACTACAACAGGACGACCATCTTTAGTTCCTTCTTTATTCAATTTTCTCATTTTATCCAAAACAATTTGTTGTCTTGGTAAGAATCCTCTTTTTAAAGATCTTCTTTGTCTTGCAGGGAATAATTCCATTACTTCCTCTAAAGACATAGCTTGAAGTTCTTCAAGAGTATAACCTTTATATTTAAATATTTTTCTTGCCAATGAAACACCCTCTATCTATCTTTTTAAACCTGTTCTCTTAGCTGCAATTGAACCAACTTTTCTTCCTGGTGGTGCATGTCTTGAAACAGTAGTTGGACGACCAGGATGTTGTCTGTTACCTCCCCCGTGAGGGTGATCAACAGCATTCATTGCTACTCCTCTTACAGTCATAAACTTCTTACCTTTAGCTTTGTAAGCATGCCATTTTTTACCAGCTTTAAGGAATGGTTTATCTTTTCTTCCTCCACCTGCTACTACACCAATACTAGCACGGCAGTTAGGATTTAAGTATTTTAATTCCCCAGATGGTAATTCAACAACAGTTTGATTAGCATCGTGAGTAACTACATTAGCATAAGTTCCGGAAGATCTTACAAAACGGCCTCCGTCTCCAGGAGTGTTTTCGATATCGTAAATCGGAGTACCTTCAGGAATTTCAGCAAGAGGTAATGTGTTACCGAATTTGATTGGAGCGGAAATACCGCATTCGATTTCATCGTCAACTTGAATGCTTTCAGGAGCTAAGATAAATTTCTTTTCACCATTTTCAAATTTGACTTCTGCAATTGGAGCGGTCCTTGCTGGGTCGTGAACAATGTCAATGACTTTTCCTTTGATACTGCCTTCTTTTTCTAATGCATCGTAAGATCTGTATCTGATTTTATCTTTAAAACGATGAGAAGCAACACGGTGAGCAGGAGTTCCTCTTCCTCTTCTTTGGTGGATTAATCGTTTACCCATTTTTCATTCCTCCTTAGAATACTCCTAATCTGACAGCAAGTTCTTCTGCCATTTCTTCTTCAACAAGTTTGATATATGCTACTTTAACACCTTTAGTAGTAATGTGAGTGTTGACTCTTTCTACTTTTTCTTCGTATAAATCTTCAAAAGCGTATTTGATTTGTTTTTTGTTAGCTCTGCGATCTACGACGAATGCGATTTCATTGTTTAAATCGATTAAGTTCATGGTCTTTTCAGTAACATGAGGTTTAATAATAATTGAATATGAATCCATAATAATCACCTTATTTATCCAAGATTATTGGAATAAACCTCCTAACTTTTCAACAGCTGATTTGGTGTATACTGTGAGTCTTCCTGGGTGAGTACCTGGTGCTAATAATTCAGCGTTAAGGTTTTCAGCAACCACAACATCTACACCAGCGTGGTTTCTTGCACCTAAGGAAATTCCTTTATCTTCACCGACTACAACGAGAGGTCCTTTTACTTTTTTGTATTTTCTTCCTCTTGTTTTACCTCTACCAGCTCTGATTCTTTTACCTTCTTTTGCACGGATGACATCATCGTAAACTCCTAAGTTTTGGAAGATTTCACGAGTTTGTTTAGCAGTTTTTACTTCTTCAATATCATCTTCAACAATAATAGGTACTTGTTCTAAATCATCTACAACGTGACCTCTGTTTTCAACAATCTCCTTATTGGTGGTTGCTGCAACAGCGGATCTGATTGCGAATCTTCTTTCTTTTATGTTGATTTTTTCATGATGATTTTTTTCAGCTCTAGTAGGATGTGCTTGTCTACCACCAATAGCCATTGGTACGAAAGCTGCTTTAGAACCATTTTTAATCCTTGGTACTCTTGCGGTACCTCTACCTGAACCCCATCCTTTAGCGGAAGTTCTTTTACCTGCCATTGGGTCATTACCCCATGGTTGTACTCTAGCGGATTGTGCTGAGAGCACTGCTCTTTTGATTAAATCTGGTCTGTATACTTCATCAAAAATAGCTGGAAGTTCAATTTCTTCTTTTACTTCCCCATTAATAGAATAAACATTAACTTTCATGATTATACCCCTTGTTTAGATTTTGTACTTATGTAGTTTATTTGAGGTATATCCTCAGCTTTATTATTAGGTCTAATAGGTTGTCTTAAGATTACTAATCTTTTGGAAGGTCCTGGGAGGGATCCTTTAACTAAAACGTAATCGTTTTTGACAAGTCCGTATTTTACAAATCCACCATCTGGGTTGATTTGGTCAACTTCGTCAGCTGATGCGATTTTTAAAATCCTTTTATTGAATTCAGTTCTTTTGTGGTAACCCATTTGACCTGCTTGAGCAACAGTCCACATGGTTCTTCTTGGTGTCCAAGGACCAATGGAACCGACGTGTCTTCCTTTACCTGCTCTTACAGCTTTACCGTATTGAATTCTAATTCCCCATCTTTTTACTACACCTTGGAATCCTTTTCCTTTTGTAGTTGCAATTGCATCAACAAATTCTCCTTCATTGAAGATTTCGCTAGCTTTTACTTCATTACCTAATAATTCTAATGCGGTATTTAATTTTTCTTCAGGATTTGCTCCTCCAATTCCACATTCAAATATATCTGGTTTTTTCTTAGGTACGCTAGTTACTTTTGGATTTGTGTGTACTAAGACTCTAATTTCTTCTGTGTTTTCTAATGCACCTTGTATTTTTGCAATAGCTTCAGATTTGTTGTATTCTTTAGGAAGGGAAATCTTCCTGGAAAGTTCTTGATCTAAATTGTCTGCAAGTACTTCGGTGATTACTTTCAATCCACGAGAAGTTTTTTCATAAGCTCTAATTCCCATTACTACGACCGGAGGCACTTCCAATACAGTTACAGGAGTGAAAACTTCCATACCTTGAGTAGGAGAGTTTTTATCAGTGTCAGTGACTAAAGCGTGAGTCATACCAACTTTATAACCTGCGAGGCCGAGTAATTTTGGTTCATCGATTTGTGGCCAAGATTTAATTCTTGGGGTTTCTTTTGCTGCTCTTTTTCTTGGACTAAAAGCAACAGACCCTTTTCTTGGCTGATGATGTCTAACCATTTAATTTTACCTCCTTATAATAATTTTTTCCTTTATTTTTTTAATTAATTTTAATTTTTTACTTTAACAGCCCAATGAAGGACTATCAAGCGAGTTTGATGAAATAAATTCATCGAAATGATAAATAGCTATAAACAAGTTTATAACTAGATAAACATTAAATCACAATATATTCCATTGAGTTTAACCGAATTGGAGCACAATAAAGAATATATTCAATGTATAAACCATTCTGTGCTAAGCATATTTCTAGGGAGTCCTAAAAATATAATCTGTATAAAAAGTTGAGCAAGTTATCTATTAGCGTGTAAAACTAATAATTTATAAAGAGAATTAAAATCTCATAAAGTTAAATAAAGAAAGTGTAGCGACAACTGCCTCTTCAGTTCTAACAGTTTCAGTTCCCTGTCCTGGAAGGGTATTAACCTTGTATAAATCCCAGTTTGGATTTGAAACGTCTTCTGAAATTGAAGAATAAGGGCCACCAAATAAAATAGCAATACTTTTACGTTCATCTACTTTATGCTTTAATTCATCAAAAATAGAATCAATATAATCTCCATATCTTGTAGTTTCAACAACAAGATCAGGTTTAATTAATTTTAAGCTATTTTTAAGACTCTTATTAGAGGAGATAACATTGTATCCCCAGTAAACGTCATCTGGTTTATCAGGTGTGACTATTACTTCTTTCTTAGCAATTTTAGTAATCTTAAAGTCAAATATTTTTTTGACAGTAAGTTGCTCTTTACAGAATGCAAGTTTATCCATACCTATATCAACAAATGTTCCTTTCTTATTTCTTTTAACAGTGAACCCTTGTCTATAATCACCCACGTCTGGCTGACTATTAACAGGATGATGAGGAGTCCTAAGTGGCGGAAGGATGCCTACATGCTTTAGTTCAGCTTTTATAGGAATAGCTTGTTTCCTCAAATATTGAGGTGTATTCATATAATTCAAAACTTCTGCAATAAAAGCTCCGTCCTCGTTCCCATCTTCGTTCTTTTCGTGATCATCATTATAGATAACCACATTATCTGCTTTAAAAATAGCTAAAGCTCTACCGATAATCCCTACTTTGTAAGTACGGATTTTAAGATCTTTAGACTCAGAAAGAAATGAGTTTGGAATAAATATAGATAGCTCATCTTTATACATTAGTAATACATTTGGCATGTAAACTATATAAAGATTACCCTACATTTATATAGCTATCACTAACTAGACTTACACATTTACAAAATATTATATCAGTTATAATATCTGTAGCTTTATTATGCTACCAACTTTTTTATACTCAGAGAATATATTAATATAAAATATATACTATCCACTATATAAAGGTATTGTTTTTTGGATAAAAAAATTAGATTTTTGAAAAAATGAAATTATTTTAATTCCGCCCTAATGGCAATAACATCAACATCTTGCTTTTCTTTTGTGTGAAAATCATAAATTTTCGGAATTGGGAATTTATATCTGAAAATATGAGTTATTTCAAGATTATTATCATTATAGTATTTTATTAGAAATTCTTCGGTTGATGCCATGTGGAATGAGTACAGCACATCGCAATTCAATTCGATGGCTTTCTGAATAAACTTCAAATCCTGACCTGAATCTGCATTTCTTTGAGATCCGAAAGGCGGGTTTTGAAATACAGTATCTGCACCTGACGCCCCATTAAAATCACAGATGTCACTGACAATGAATTCTACATTGCCGACATGCAGCTTATCCTTAACGTCCATTGCCAAGGCAATGGAATCCTCATCAATATCTACACCAATTGACGAATTTGCCCCCATCAATGCGGATCCGATTGCAAAAACTCCAGTTCCACACCCCAAATCAACAATATCCAAATCCTCAATATCTCCCAGCGAATGGGCATTCCAAATCAAATCGGATGCAATGATTGAGGGAGTTGTGTACTGTTCAAGGCCCACCTTTGGCTTGGGATGGGCAGGTATTGACTGAAGCCTCATTTCCAAATGTTTTTTGCGAGTAATCTTTTTCATCTAATAAAATATTTAAATTATTTAGTATATAATTATATAATGAATAAATTACTTTGAGGTTTCAAATGTTTGAAAAAGTATTAATTGCAAATAGAGGAGAAATCGCCATTAGAGTTATGCGTGCTTGTCGTGAACTCGACATCAAAAGCGTGGCAATCTACTCTGATGCGGACAAAACATCTCTTTACACAAATTATGCTGATGAAAGTTACCCGCTTGGAAATCCCTCACCAGCAAAATCCTACCTGAATATCGAGAAAATCATCGATATAGCATTGGAATCCGGGGCAGATGCGATTCACCCAGGATACGGATTTTTAGCTGAAAACGCTAAATTTGGTGAAGAATGTGAAAAAAATGGAATTAAACTCATCGGACCGACCGGTGATGTGATTAACAAGATGGGTGACAAAATCACATCCAAGGCACTTATGAAAAAGGCAGGAGTTCCAGTAATTGAAGGTACACCTGAAGGAGTAACCGACATTGAGGAAGCTAAAGAAATAGCTCGCCAAATCGGATATCCTGTAATCGTAAAGGCTTCAGCAGGTGGTGGAGGAATTGGTATGCGTGCAGTTTATGAGGAAGACGAACTTGTACGTGCAATCGAATCAACACAATCTGTTGCATCCACAAACTTCGGTGATTCAACCGTATTCATTGAAAAATACCTTGAAAAACCACGTCACATTGAATTCCAATTATTGGCAGACGAACACGGTAACGTAATCCATGTAGCTGACAGGGAATGTTCAATCCAAAGAAGACACCAAAAGCTATTGGAAGAGGCACCTTCCCCAATCATGACAGAAGAGTTAAGAGAAGAAATGGGCGGAAGCGCCGTCAGAGCTGCAGAATACATCGGATATAAAAGTGCAGGAACTGTGGAATTCCTTTATGACAATGGAGAATATTACTTCCTTGAAATGAACACACGTATTCAAGTGGAACACCCAATTACCGAACTTGTCACAAATACCGATTTGATTAAGGAACAAATCAGAATCGCAAACGGCGATGAGTTAACCTACCAGCAAAAGGACATACAGGTAAACGGACATGCAATTGAATGTCGTATCAACGCTGAAGACCCACTTAACGACTTTGCACCAAACCCTGGAAAAATCACAGGTTACAGATCCCCTGGAGGACCGGGTGTACGTTTAGACAGTGGTGTTTACATGAACTATACAATTCCGACCTTCTATGATTCAATGATTTCAAAACTAATCACCTACGGAAGGGACAGGAACGATGCAATCGACAGAATGAAAAGGGCATTGAGCGAATACATCATATTAGGTGTTAGAACAACAATCCCATTCCATAAGGCAGTCCTAAGAAACCCTAACTTCATTTCCGGTAATCTGAACACCCACTTCATTGACACCTACAAGAAAGGTATTGAAGAGGAAATGGAAAACGTCATTGCAGAAGACCTTGAACTCGTGAACAAAATGAAATCAACATTCATGCCGGGTAAAAAGATAGCTGCAATCTCAGCTGCTGTTGGATCCTACCAGAACATGGCCAAAAATCAACAAATGCAAAAGAAATAAATTTTTGGAGATTATCTAATGAGAAAAGAAATTATAGAATTATTGAAAAAAGAAAATAAACTTTCCGATGAAGCAATCAGTGAGCTCAAGGACATTAATATCCATGACTTTTCTGAAATCATTGAAGAGATTGGAACACAACCAACAGAACACATTAAGGCATCAGAAATCTCTAAAGATTTAGATACAACATGGGCTGGAAAAAACCTATATGTTTTCGATGAGGTCAAATCTACAAATACTGTCGCCAAATTTTTAGCGATGAATGGTGCTGAAAACGGAACTGTAGTCATTTCCGAAAAACAAACCGATGCAAAAGGAAGATCCGGAAAGGCATGGGCTTCACCAGTTGGTGGAATCTGGCTATCCTTAATCGTGAAACCAAATGTTGATTATTCAAAGCTTCCAATGATTACAATTGGAACCGGTGTGGCTGTTGCAAAGGCTATTGAAAGAACCGGAATAACCTCCGCTGAAATCAAATGGCCTAACGACATCATCATTCATGACAAGAAAGTCTGTGGAATATTGACTGAAGCGGTCACCACATTCAATACAATCGACAGCGTCATTATCGGTGTAGGAATAGATGCTAATATTGACATTGATGACTTCCCTGAAGAATTGCAAGACGGAACAACAACACTTGCTGATGAACTCGGAAGAAAAGAGGACGAAAACGTTTTAATCAGATTGTTCTTGGAAGAATTTGAAAAAATCGCCGAAACATTCAACGAAGGCGACTATGAATCAATTCTCAAGGATTGGAGAAAACGTTCATACAGTGTTGGAAAAATCGTTGAAGTTAGAGAACCTTTCAACAAAAACTTTGACGCTTATGTTGTAGGTATAGGTAGGGAAGGCGCTCTAATCGTTGAAAAAATTGACGGAACCTTAGAAAAAGTAATTTCAGGAGAATGTATAATTAAAAAATAATGTTATACTTATGTATAACATTCTTATACATTTTTCAAACATCACCAAAAACTTATTTTAAAATAGATTGATTGCAAACGCGTCAATCAACCAAAAATAATTTCCCTGCATTTATTCTCATCGGACACTACATTAAGCAACTTATTAAATGAAGATTCTAATTTTTCACTTAAATCATTCAAGTCCAAGTTGAAAGCGTCATTAGTTGACAAGTCAAATCTGATTGTCGCAGATGCACCAGGCATCCCGACAGCAGGAATTGTTATGATGCCATGATCCTTGAGCAAAATGAACGAAAGGACAAACGCCAAATCATCATCAGACAAATTATGGTCAACACCGATTTCATCAGCCAACCCTTCAGGTGAGATTAAAACCCCATTAGGCGTTTTTTCGAAGTTGCTGAATTTTTCATTTAACATGTCGAAAAACTCATCTTTCCTCTCAAAACTTTTAACCAGATTGTCTCCATTGAAGTTTTTTATTCCATTCAACATGGCTAGAACTGCTGGCGGTTGAGCTTCAAGACCAAATTGATTCACCTTAACCTTAATTTCATCAATCAATTCCTTACGGCCTGCCATAAGTCCTCCTCTTGGACCCGGCATTAGTTTATCTGTGCTTGTTATTGCAATATCCGCTCCCAAGTCACATGCACGGGCCTGATTGAACACTACAGTCCTGAGCCTTGCTCCTGAGGCGTCATCCACCATGACGGGAATTCCTTTCTCATGGGCCATTTCAATGACTCTCCTGAATTCATCCTCGTCAATCACCTTAAGGTCCATTGTGGAACCTGTGATGACAACCAATGATGTATTGTCTGGTATTGAAAACTCTTCAAAAACGTCAGTTTCAAAATAATTGGCTCCAACCAGCTTGCAGCTGCGAGGTATTGAGGGATGCGCAGGCAATTGAGCAAGGTAATGAACCACATTAGTGTCCTCTTCAACCAATGCCAATATAGTGGCCAAAATGCCAGAAGAGGTTCTGTTCAATGGGAGAACTTTCTCTCCTCCCATATGCTCAATTCCTACCTCTTGGAGCGCTTCTTCAAAAATAGCTGGGCCGACATAGGTCTCTAAAAGACTTAAGTCTGATGGACTGGCAATGAATCCACCAGAAAGTCCTGTTAAGTCAAATAAGAATTCACGACCCTTATTTTCAACTATGTCCTTAATAATCGAAAGGGCCTTTTCTCTTTTTTTGACTTCATCTAAGGAATTAGTAATAATCATCTAATCAGAGTCATCCAATTTTAGTTCGTAATCTTCAAAAAATTCGATGATTGATTTTAACTGTTTTTCATTGATTTCCACTGTGGTGAATTCTTCGGTTTCCGGAATCATGTAGTTATATTCAGCGAATAAAACTTTACCGTCAGGATTGGTGATGATGCTAATGTCATCTAACAATTTTTCCGGATTCTTGTTCTGGAATTCAATTCTAAACGTGGTACCAAATTTTTGAGAGAACTTCTCCTTTTCTTCCGGTTCCCTGTTACATTTTCTGATTTTGGTCATTCTTGATTTTAATTTCTTTTCAGCAGCTTCATCAATATTAGTCATTAATAACACATCCTCTTATTTTGCAAATTAATTAGTAATAATAATTAAAATATAGTATAAATTAATTCATATATAAGTATTTTTATAATATTTGTTTAATCATACAAACTATTTCCGTGACAGTCCATGGCGACGATGAGCGGTCCGAAATCCTTAACCTTAAGGTTCCACATTGCCTCAGGCATTCCAAGGTCAAGCCAATCAACGCTTTCTATTTCCTCAACGGCATCGACATACAATGCTGCGCAGCCTCCTGTTGCAACGACATACAATGCCTCGTTTCTGATTAGTGCCTCGCGAACAGTGTCATCCATTCCGCCTTTGCCGATTACTATCTTTGGACCCATGTCCAGCACGTCGCTTTGGTAGGGGTTCATTCTCATGGAGGTTGTAGGTCCTATGGCAACCATTTCATAGCCACCGTCCCTTTCGGCTATTATAGGTCCGGCATGGAAAAGCACAGCACCTTCAATGTCCAATGGTGCACCTTGTTCTATAATGCGTTTATGTGCCTGATCACGTGCAGTTAAAATATTACCGGTTAAATAAACCACATCTCCAGCCTTTAATTCTTTTAAATCTTCATCTTGAATAGGAACATTTAACTTTTTTTCCATTTATTACACCTTAATTTAAGTAAAAATTTATTTATTAATAATACAAATCTATAAATATATAAAATTTTTAGATTTAATAAATTTAATGGCTAAAAAAATATTTGGAGAAATCATGTCAAGTATGAGCAGTGTTGCGGGGTTGTCAAAATACATCAAAACCCTGCCAGAAACTAGATTTACAATAATAGGAATATTAATATTGAGTTTTATAATTGGAAGCGTTTTTTACTTAATAGATTTAGTGCCGAACCAAGGAATACTCATTGATTTAATATTGGGAGGATTATTCGGAGTTGTGGTTTTGGGAGTTTCATCAATTATGAGCGGTGCCCTGAATCAGCAGGTGATAGCGGCACTTCATGGAATCAACTTAAAAATCAAACATTCCATGTTTCTATCAGGACTTTCAATGTTTTTCCTGGGAATCTTCATCATTGGAGGATGCATCGTATCCAGGGTTTTAAACATCGATGTCACAGTCAATTCAGCGCTGTTCGGATTGGTAATCATCTATGGATTCAACACACTGGTTTTCTGGGCCACATCAAAAGTAAGGTTTGCAATAGCTGCAGTCACCGGTTCTATTCAGCCTCTGCTCATTCTAACAATGTACGTATTAATAGCTTTCCTGTTCATTGACACCAGTTTCTTGGGACCGGTTATCATTCAGGTCCTATTGAAAACATTGGTTGCTTCAATAATATTCGTTTTAGCGATTTATGCATTCGTTACCGTTATCGCTTCCCCATTCAAGAAAAATCTGGGAATAGGAGTGTTGGATTTATTAAGTTTGTTCATTGCTCATATGAATGAGGGATCAAATTCCCTTGAGGGATTGTTTGAGAACATGAGTGAGGCAATCGACACTCTTGTTACATTCGTTAGTTTCAAAACAGAAAATGGAATAAAAGCATTGTTCATCTCTCCTTCCGTGCATCCCGGTCCTTTAGGAGATCTTGGAGGATCAAACATGCCGACTATCCTTGCAAACAAGTTCGACCATTTCACAATGGTTGCGCATGGTCCTTCCACACATGACTTCAACCCGATTGCAGTGGCTGAAATCGATAAGATTGAGGATGCCGTCAGAAATGGATTAAACCATGTTGAATATTCTCCAAACGCCAGTAAATTCCTCAGATACAATGCCAAAAAGGCAAATATTGGAGTTCAGTTTTTCAATGATGGTATGGTAATCCTATCAACATTCGCACCTGAAGCCGTTGACGATATCGAGTTCGGTGTGGGATTGACAATGATGACCCAAAGCAGAAGCAAATGCAACGTCAAGGATTCCGTCATCGTTGACTGTCACAACTCATTCACCGCCGAAAGTGGAGAGGTTCTTCCTGGAAATGCTGAAGTGTTCCATCTGATTGACGTTATCGACAAGATAGATCCTAATCAGGAAAAATATGATATCAAAGTGGGTTGCTATGAGGACACCATGGGTGACCTCGACAAGCATGAGGGAATCGGTGAAAGTGGAATAAAGACAATGGTCGTTGAAGTTGCAGACCAAAGAACCGCATACGTCCTGTTTGATTCAAATAATATGGAAATAGGATTCAGGCAAGAGATAATGGATGCGGTAAGCGATTTGGAGATAGATGAAATCGAAGTAATGACCACTGACACCCACACAGTCAACACACTTTCAAGAGGTTATAATCCAATTGGAATAGCAAAAAGACCTGAAATCATTGAATATGTAAGGTTAAGTATAAAAGAAGCGATAAAAGATTTAGAAAAAGTAGAAGTTGGAACTGGAACTAAAAAAATTAAGAATCTTAACACATTCGGACCAAACAATTCAACAGAATTGATTTCAACAATCAGTTCAGTTGTGGCTGTCAGTAAGATTATAGCTCCAGTCTTGCTTATTACAGCATTATTAATCGTATTTATATGGATTTTCTTTGGGGGATTATAGGTACATTACAAATAATGTGTATGCTATAACCCAAGTGAAGTAAAACGGTGCAATTCCGTCCCATAACCATTGGGAAAATCCTGATATTTCTTCTCCTGCAATTTTTTGACAAAATTGGCCTACGAAATATAAGATAATTACTGCAACAAAGAATGCAAATATATCATTTTTAAATCCGAGCCAGCCTAAGGTTAAGGCAGCTGAAATTAAAGCAGCAATAAGCGCGAAAATAACGTGAATAGTTGTAACTTTTATTGTTGTGTCCATTCATATCCTCCATAAATTAAATAGATTAATATAATTTTAGTTATTATAATATATTAAGGTATTGATTAAATTAAAGGTGTTAAACTATGAAATCCATGTCTAATGTAGACATTTATACTGTAAGTAATGAATTGAATAATTTATTAAGTGGTGCTAGAGTTGACAAATCATTCCAACCAACCAAAGACATTGTTGTAATGAGATTCCATGTGCCTGGAACCGGCAGAATTGATTTGGTAATGCAATGCGGTTCTAGAATTCACACTAGCCAATACCCATTGGAGAATCCGACCACACCACCAACATTCCCAATGCTTTTGAGAAAAAGGATCAAGGGAGCCCATGTTGAAAGCATCAGGCAGCACAACTTTGACCGTGTAGTTGAGATAAGGGTTAAAAAAGACAAATACTACACAATCATTGTGGAATTATTTGACAAGGGAAACATCATTCTTTTGGATGATGAGAACAACATCATATTGCCTCTTAAAAGGAAACAATGGAGTACAAGAGACATAAGCTCCAAAAAGGAATATCTCTTCCCGGAAGAGCGTGGAATAAACCCATTGACTGTTAATGAAGAGGAATTTAAGGGATTGTTTGATGATGAAGAAAGTGATGCAGTAAGGACACTTGCAAAAAACGGACTCGGAAGCTTATATGCTGAAGAAATCATCAAAAGGGCAAATGAAAACATTGATGTGGATAAGAACACTCCGAATAGCGAAATAACCGAAGAGCAAATAATGGGAATATTCAATGCATTTAAGGAGCTATTTGACAGTTTAACACAGGAATCAATCAAACCGCAAATTGTTAAAAAGGACAACAAGGAGGATGTTGTTGCCCTTGACTTGAAGAAATATGATGAGTTTGAAAAGACTTACTATGAAACATTCAATGAGGCATGCGATGAGTTCTACTCCAAGAAGGTCAATACCGACATAAAAAACATCAAGGAATCCGCATGGAACAAGAAAGTAAACAAGTTTGAAAAAAGATTACATTTACAAGAAGAAACACTTGATAATTTTTACAAGACAATCGAAGAAAGCCAACATAAAGGAGAGGTTATTTATTCTAATTATCCGACCATTGAAAACATAATTAATGTTGTCAATCAGGCAAGGAGTAATGACTACTCTTTTAAAGAAATTGGCAAAACATTGAAAAAGGCCAAAAAGGACGGAATGCCTGAAGCCCAAATCTACGAGGGCATTGATCCAATGGGCGTTCTAACCCTAAACATAGACGACACCACACTAATCATTGATCCGAAATTGACAATAGCTGAAAATGCTGAAAACTATTATGAAAAGGGCAAAAAAGCTAAAAGAAAAACAAAAGGTGCATTGATAGCTATTGAAAACACCAAAAAACAACTCGAGGACATAAAGGCCAAAAAGGACATTGCAATGGAAAACATCGCAGTGCCTAAAAAGAGAGTCAAAAAGAATCTGAAATGGTATGAAAAGTTAAGATGGTTCCTCAGTTCGGACAATGTCCTGGTTATTGGAGGGCGTGACGCCAACAGTAACGAAAGCATTGTCAAAAAGTATCTGGAGCCAAATGACATTTACCTGCATGCTGACATCCACGGCGCATCATCAACAGCAATCAAACTGAACGGCGCCAAATTAAATGACACGCTCCTCAAGGAATCCGGAGAGTTTGCCGCATCATTCTCATCTGCCTGGTCACTTGGATTTTCAACCCAGGATGTGTATTGGGTGCATCCGGACCAGGTGTCAAAAACACCGGAATCCGGTGAATTCCTTGCCAAAGGATCCTTTGTGATAAGGGGCCACAGGAACTACATAAGGGGCGCAAGAGTGAAACTGGCCATTGGAATCGTTGATTATGAAGGAAAAAGAATAATGGCCGGACCGATAGAGGCGGTTGAAGCCCATTGTGAAAATTACGTAGTGTTAAAACCTGGTTTTACCAAAAAAGAAGCAATAGCTAAAAAAATCATTGGAAAAATAAATGAAGATGATTTGTTGACCTTAGATGACATAATAAGGGTTCTACCATCCGGAAAATGCGATATCGATGAAGAATATCATCAAAGAAAAAAATATGAAAGGAATTAATCCTGGTAATCCTCAGGATTAAATTCATAATATTCATTAGGATTCATAACCACAACATCAATGTTAGGGTTGAATTGGCTAACGAAATTAGCGAAAATCGCTGGATCTTGTTCTATTGGTGGAAATGTGTTGTAATGCATTGGAATGACCACTTTAGGGTTCATCCACATGGTACCAAGAGCCGCTTCAAAAGGACCCATTGTAAACTTGTCACCAATAGGAACCATCACGACATCAGGCTTATAAATTGCACCGATAATGTCTTTCATATCACCAAACAATCCAGTGTCTCCACAGTGATAAATCTTGGTTCCATCCTCAAAAGTAATCAGGAAGCTTGCAGCAGTACCTCCAGGCACCATCTCCTCAACGACATCAATGTCGGAGGAATGCTTAGCCTCAAGCATTGTGAACTTGATGTTTCTGAAAATAAATGAACCGCCAATATTTACACTTATGTTTCTTATTCCCTGTTTAGCTAAAAAGAGTGAAATCTCATGGATACATGCAATTGGAGCATTAGTGTTATTTGAAATTTCCAATGCATCGCCAAAATGGTCTGAATGTCCATGAGTAAGTAAAATAATATCCGGATTTAAATCCTCAACCGGAACATCACAAGTAGGGTTATTGCTGATAAACGGATCAATTAGTATCCTTACATCATCATCAGTTATTACCTCAAATGCAGAATGACCTAACCATCTAATTTCCATTATGCTACCCCACCAGCATTAGCCATGAGAACGCTATCATCAAGATTGGAAGCTATATTCCAAGTTTTCTCGAAATCCGCTCTGATACTGGAAATGGAATTTCTGTCATTGTAAATAGCGCCGTATTCCATTTTGTTATTGCCTTCTGAAATAATCATTGCATAGGAATCGTCAGTGATTAAGTTAATGGCGTGCACTTTAGGAACTGTCTTGATATGAACCCCTTGTTCTAAAAGGGAGGATATCAGGAACATGTATGACATGTCTGAAACGTCAAATTCATTAATGATCACTCTGGAATAGATTGTTGGCACATGAGATAGGAATCTGTCAGACAAATCCTTCAATGATGGGATTTCAAGCATGATTTCCTTATTAACATTAATCGCCAAGTTTTCAAATGCTTCCTGTGAAGTCAATACTCCATCATCAGAAAGTACGTAACTGTTGAGGGATTTTGGAATAGGTAAACTTTCCGGATTGTTAACGTCAATCTTAATATCCCTTGCAGGCACTTCCGGAGTGATTTTGGTTGGAGCCTCAAGAACAGGTTCCAGACCAGGTTTCTCTTCAGTTAAAGCACGCTGAATTTCCTCATTGTGATTGACTGGCTCAACGACAAATTCCGGAACTTCTTCCGGAACATACTCATCACTACGTTTTTTAGGAGCCCTTGTTACTTTTAAAGGCTTGCCATAATTAGGAGTGAACTCAAGCTGCTTGTCAAAATCAACTTCACTTTCCTTTTGAGGAACAACATTCAAAACAGCCTTTGGATTGTCCTTTACAGATGAGCCGAAAAATTCGAGGGTAGATGAATCTTTGTAGTCATCAACCACAATATCATCGTAACTTATTTCATCAAAATCATCATAATCTCTACGAACTCTTAAAGGCCCTTCATTTTCATTTGATTTCCTATCCAATCCTCTGAATGAAGAAGAATTGCCTTCTCGAGATTCCATAAATTCTTTAATCATGTCAGTGGTTCTAGTAGCATTTGATTCCACAAAATAGCTAACCATCACTATCACTCCAACAATAGCAATGATTATACCTACTATTAAGAGAATGTCTATCAAGTTATAGACACTAGTTTCATATGCCAGGAGAACACCGATTACAAATAAAATAAAACCTGAAACTAATTTTATTGTATTTCCCACGTTTTCACCCTTATCAATTATTATCACTCTATTATTTAACTACTAATTATTATATTTAACACCATTTATAAAGTTAATGGTGAAAAACACAAATTTTAGTGGAAAAAAAGGATTTTGTAATACTTTTTATAAAGATAGTAATATTAATATAGTATAAAATCCAATATGAAATTGGTGGTAATATGAAGAAAATGAAAAAATTCATGAATGAAAACTCGGGTCAGGGCGCCGCAGAATACATTCTCCTTTTTGGAGGAGTTATTGTTATTGCACTGCTTGCACTGACAATATACAGATCTTATATGAACACCAGCGATGTCAGCCTGAAGGCAAAAGATGACATCATTGATGTGAGAAACACCATACTTGACAACCGGACCCATGTTTAGAAAACTAGATGATACAGGTCAGGGAAGCGCCGAACTGATCCTTATTTTGGGAGGGTTGATAATAATCGTGCTTCTGGTCGGAAGTTATATGTCAAATATAGCAAACACGACACAAGACACCATTCAAAACTTGTTAAAAACAGAAAAAGACTTTTTAATTAATAAAATATGAAAAAAAGAGAGTATCACTCTCTATTTTCCAACCAATAAAGTATTTAAGATTTCATTCCATGATTCGGAATTAATATTTTCCAGTTTCATTGCTGTTCTGGAAACGACTCTAATATCCTGTGGACATGCGGTTACGCAAGCGCCGCACAAGTTACAGAAGTCCAAATTAGTTACTGATTTTCCATCAACAATTTCCACTGCATTACATGGACATACATCAAGACATGCATGACATGAGTCACCTTTACAAACCTTTTCATCACTTTCAACCAGTTCCAAAGTACCTTCGAACGGTTTGGTGATTGTGATTGCATCAACCGGACAGATTTCAGAACACCATGAACAGTTTACACAGGATTCCTCTGAAATGAAAGTTTCACCGGTGATTTCAGGTTTAGGTATTTCATCACTTACCATACAAGTGGAACAGATTTGTTTAATTGCATTTTCAGGACATACTCTCTTACATATTCCACAGAAAATACATTTGGACAAGTCCACTTCAATGGAGTTGTTTACCACGTCACTGCTTGAAGCCGGAACATTCTTGATGTTAATAGCTCCGGCAGGACACATGTCCGCACAGAAGGAGCAATAAATACAATCATCAGCATTTATCTCAATTTCTCCCCTAACCAGGTCTACTGGATTAGGAAGGTTCCTTTCAAATAGTATGGAGTCGCTTGGACATACGGAATAACATCTGCCACAGTACATGCACTCTTCATCATCAACTGTAGATTCAACATTCCAGTTAGGATACTCGCCCATTTCCTTAATGGCCACACCATCAATTGTTAATGATAATGCATCAAACGGACAAGCGGTTGAACATAATCCACAAAGTACACAAGAATCTGAGCTGCAAGAAACCAAATCCATTTCTATCAATCCACGTGCAATTGGCACGATTGGACCTAACTTCAATGAATCGGTCGGACAAACGTTTACACAGATTCCACAGCCGACACAATTTTTATCCTTGTAGGACAAAATACGGCGTTCTACACCCTCTCTCTCAATATTAAACATATTATCCCTCATGCTTTAGATATGGCTTGATTTGGACAATTTTGTATACAAAGATCGCAATCATCACAGTTTTCAGGGACTATTTTTACGTCTCCGTCTTCCTCTATGATTGCCCCTTGCTCACAAAGTTTAATACATAATCCTTGAACCGGACAGTCTTGTATATGTCCGCAAGCATCAGGATCAATTTTTACTGCCATATAACCACCTCAATTTTACATGAAAAAAATATTTTTTCCATGTCAATTATATGTTTATCGAAATGAACATATAAACATATCGATTATTTTCCGATTATCTGATGAAATTCCCATTTTTACTAATTTCGCCACGCCTAATTCGTGTTGAAGAGATAGGATTTCCATCATAAGCTAACACAAAACTAACAACAACAATATCAAGAGGTTTCATACCTTTAGAAATTCTAATCTCGTTTATTTCAACTGCAGTCGGTTCAGTCTCCTCACTTACGACAATAGCGTCAAAATCCGCATCATATATTGTAGTTCCATAAGGATCTTCCAAAGGAATGACTATGAAATTAGATTTATCTCCAAAAAAGGATTTAAGATTGCTCATTCTCTCTTTACAGGAATCTATATCTCCTTTTAAACCTCCAAATGCATCGGAAGTCACACCAATCTCAATTTCATTACCAATTTCAAAAGCAGTTGATAACAACTTCTTATGACCATCATGAAACTTATCAAAAGTTCCTCCAACGGCCACTTTACGATATTTTTTAGAATTCATAATATTGTCCTAATATTAGCTTGGTAATTAAATGTATATTAGAACTATTTTATAAAATTAGCTATAAAAAAAGAAAATTTTTAAAAAAAAAGAGTCTGTAAAATTTTATAGGCTTATTTAATTTTCAAGTGTTTTTCAGTCCAATTTTTCATTTGATAGTCTAAAAATGTTAGAATTCCAGTTTTAGTCTTGTATAATTTCTTTATTATTTCTGGATT
>NZ_MZGS01000015.1 GCF_003111625.1 Methanobrevibacter thaueri
AAAACCATAAAAAACACAACCAAAAAGTTAATTAACTCTAATAATAGATTGTACTTCCTAGTATATAAAATTAAAGGATAATAAAATAAGAAAAAAAATTTAAACACAAAAATTATGAGTCAGCCTCTTTTTTACATTAACTATTTAAATAATCTTCACTTATTTAATATTATAGAGTGGTGTCAATAATGGAAAGTGATGAATTTAGAACTGTTCGGGTATACACAAAAAAGTATACCAGTAAGGATAAAGAGGGCAATACCGTTGAAAAAGAATCACAACAAAAGCAGGTCAGTCTTAAAAAGGAGGACCCATTTGAGGATGATGATTTGGTAAAGGTGTTGTCACAAAAGGATTATGAAAAATTAATAGACAATCAGTTTTCAGATGAAAGGCTTGATGAGTTTTATCATATTATCGAAGGAAAGGATGCTGAGATTGAAGAGCTGAAAAGTCAGATTCAAACCCTTAAAGGCTCATTTTTCGATGATGTCGATTCTCTTAAGGAGCAATTGACCGATAAGGAGGAGCTTTTGAAGGCCAAGGATGAAATTCATGAGCTGAACAAAAAGATCACTAAAATCGATGATGAAAGAGTAGCTATTTTTAAGGAACTTGACTATAAAAACAGGATGATTCTGGCATATAACGTTGAACTCAATAAATCCATTCTAAACGCCATCAATGTCGTCATTGATGAGGCTAGGGAGAACATCAACAAAAGAAATGCCCTGCTTGTGAAGGATTTGGAAAAGTCAATTGAAAAGTCCAGACAGGAAGTTAATGAGAAGAATAAGGCTATAGCATATGATATAAAAACCACTGTTGAGGACATGAACGAGCAAATCAGGAATACCAGCACTCTTAAAATGATACTCAACAAGAAAAAAATCAATTTGAGAGTACCTACCGATGACCTGCTCAAACCTTTCGAATTCGACTTTGACGTTGACCAATTGCTTTCAGGCCAAGCATTGGAACTTGATGCCGCAGAGATTCTAAAAGAGGTCATGCCAAAACTTCCAGAACCGTTTTCCAAATACATTGACACTATTGAAGACGTTCCAGAGACAATCGACGTCACATCCAAAAAAGAGGAATAGTTCATGAAGACATTCAACACAGGCAAGATCACTTTCGAATACCCAAGCAACTGGGAAGTTGAAAAGGCAGACATACTTTCCAATCCCGACTGCATCGCAACCCTCTCAAAGGGTCAGGACAATCTGATTAATGCGGTTTCATTTCCGACCGCCACCACTTTGGATGACTACAAGATATTTATGGAGGATGCGATTTCAGATGATGGTGGGGTGATATTGGCATCCGATTTCATTGAGATTTCCGGAAAGGACGCCATCAAGCTTCATGCTAACATAGATACTCCTGAGATAAATTTTGATATTCATACCTATGTGTTCATTGAAAGGAAGACCATTTACATTTTTGAATTGAGGACCCTGGACATTTCAGGCGAATCAGAAAAAGAATTCAAAAACATCATTGAAACATTCACAATATTAGAATAGCTGTGTGTATTCAAGCAGGTAATCCATATGATTCCTGTCAAGTATTTTTAATGTTGAGACATTTTGAGGAGTGGTGCCTGACCTCTCTTCCACAAGATTTCTCAATGACCTGTTTTTCATATGAGCATGGATTTCCCTTATGACGAATTCCATGATCTTAAGATTCTTGTTTTCCAGTTCCTCCTGTGTGAGATCCTCATAAATAGGATATGCATTCAGGTCATAGGCCTTTGTTGGGGTTTGAAGAACATTCAAATGGCTGTAATAGTTAGCGGAATCAGTTAAAAATCCGTCAATGCCCATATATGTCAATATTGGCATGAATGATGTTTCGGTAAATGGGAAAATGAAATAACTGTTTTTCTTGGCTTCTTTTTTCAGTGTCACAACAAGTTCAACGAGATCTCTTGAATTGGTGAGCAGGCTGTCCCCGTTAGCTATGATGAATCCGTTGTATCCAATTTCCTCAAGTTTTTTAAGGCATTCGATTCTTAAGTCAATGTATTTTGATCCTTGGATAACTGCGATGTCGCATTCATCCACGTTTTCTTCTGCAAGCCTTATTGTTTCCCTAACATTAAATTCTGCGATTTCACGGTCAATGTTATATGCTGAACCTTCACTTGGAGCGATTTTCAATTCGTCTCTTGAAAATAGTCTTGGGGTCAGTTTCCCGTCAACCTTGCCGATTCTTCCAGGTCCGTCATGTGATTTGATTTCAAATTTTTTTATCATTTGTGTCTTCCCTTTAATTATTATGTTAATCTTTGGTTTTTTAGGTTAATATAAATTTTTCATTTAGTGTCACCTTTATGATTACACCACCAAAATTTTTAGTAACCTTTATATATGCTATTTTAAAGAATATTATTATGGATTTGAGGTTATAATCCGATGATTATCCAAGGTGTGTTTTCAATGTCTATAATAAATCGATTAAAATCCATGTTTACTGGAGACAATGAAGAAAGTGACGTCAACGACGATGTAATAAACACATCTGATGATGTCCAAGTTACATCTTCAAAAACAGAAACTGAAACTGTCGTTGCTGAGGAAGAAACAGTTGCAGTAGCTGAGGAAGCAGCTGTGGAAGAATCAGAAGACAGTGTTGAAGATTTAGCTTCTGAAGACATCGATCCTATAGAGGAAAAAGTTGAAGCCCTCAAGGAAGAAATCCATGAGAAGGTTGAGGCTAAAAAAGAAGAAATTCATGAAAAAGCTGAAACTGTCAAGGAAGAAATCCATGAGAATGTTGAGGCTAAAAAAGATGCTATAGAGGCTAAAGAAGATTCAAATAACAATGATAAAGAGAGAGATAAAATGACTTTATTGACTGATAAAGAATTATTAACTGATGCAAATCGTGACCCAGATTTCACTGCTGAATTTATTGACGCAGGAATTGAAACTGTACAACACTGTTTCCAATGTGGTACCTGTAGTGGAGGATGCCCATCTGGAAGAAGAACTCCGTACAAAGTAAGACAAATTGTCAGAAAATGTTTACTTGGTTTAAAAGAAGAAGTTATCACTGATGACGCTTTATGGATGTGTACTACCTGTTACACTTGCCAAGAAAGATGTCTCAGAAGTGTTAAAATTGTGGAAATTATCAAAAAAGCACGTAACATCGCAGCTCACGCTGGTTACATGGCAAAACCTCACAAAATGACTGGTGTATTTGTAATGAATACCGGTCACGGTGTACCTATTAACGATGCTACTAAAGCTTTAAGAACCAAAATTGGACTTCCAGAAATTCCACCAACAACTCACGCTTACCCTGAAGCATTAGCTGAAGTACAAAAAATATGTAAAATTACCGGATTTGACGAATTAATCGGTTATGATGAAGAAACCGGTGGATTAAAAGAATAGATTTATGAGGAGAGTTATAATATGGAAATTGCATACTTCTTAGGTTGTATTATGAACAACCGTTACCCTGGTGTTGAAAAAGCTACCAGAAAATTATTCGAAGCATTAGACATTAACTTAATTGATATGGAAGGAGCATCATGTTGCCCTGCTCCAGGTGTATTCGGATCTTTCGATGAAGAAACCTGGGCTACTATCGCAGCTCGTAACTTAACTATTGCTGAAGACATCGGTGCTGACATTATGACCGAATGTAACGGATGTTTCGGTTCATTATTCGAATGTAACCACATGTTACAAGAAAGTGAAGAGAAAAAAGCTGAAATTAACGCTAACTTAGCTGAAATCGGCAGGGAATACAAAGGAACTGTTAACGTAAAACACTTCGCTCAAATTTTAAGAGACGATGTTGGATTCGAAAAATTAGCTTCCTTAATCGAAAAACCTTTAGACTTAAACGTTGCTGTACACTACGGCTGCCACTTCTTAAAACCTACCAAAACTATTGGTATTGAAGAACAAGCAGAAAACCCATCCATCTTAGATGACCTTGTAGAAATTACAGGTGCTAAATCTGTAGACTACAAAGACAAAATGATGTGCTGTGGTGCTGGTGGAGGTTTAAGATCCAGAGATTTAGATGTAACTACCAGTTTCACTAAAGAAAAACTCGATCACATGACCGAAGCAGGCGTTGATGCTATTGTTAACGTATGTCCTTTCTGCCACTTACAATTTGACCAAGGTCAAATCGAAGTTAACGAAAGATACGGAACTGACTTCGCATTACCGGTATTCCACTTAGCTCAATTATACGGATTAGCTATGGGATTATCCCCTGAAGAATTAACTTTCGATGCTCAAAGAATTGACGCAACACCTGCTATTAAAAAAGCTTTAGGTGAATAGATTTAAGGATTTTCAATCCTTATCTTTTTTATTTTTTTAGGCATTGGAAACACAGTTTGGATTTAGTTATCTTCAGATAACTATTTTTTTTATGATTATTTTTTTTGTTTGTATCAACACGAACAATTCGTAATCATGTTTATATAGTATAAATTAAATAATAATGTAATATATTAATGAGGTGTAATTATGTTTGTAGCAACATTAGATGGTATATTTAAATATTGCGACCTTCCAGAAGAATATGAACCTTATGTTCAATTCAAAGCAACTATCGATAAAAGAGAACTCAAACCTGATGACGAATTGGCAATTTTAAACATTGCGGGCACTTCCACTCATCACGTTTTATTCTTAGACTCCTATAAGAGCACCAGTGAAATTGAAGCAGAATTAAAAGATGCTGACGCTAAAATAAATCACACAACTTTAAAAATTATAGGTGGACATTTATGAGCTTACCCTCTGAACAAAATTGGTTAGTTCTTCATCATCTCATCACTGATTTGAATCAGAAAGGATATGAGATTCCAAAAGGAATTAACCCGGAGATGGGATTGATCAGATCATCCATCAGCTCTTACAAAAGAGACCCTTCCCATCCGGATTTGATTAATAGTTTGGCTAAAGCTGAAATGTCTTTAAATAATATTCAAGGAACTCTTTTGACAATAGCTGAAGAGGAAGGAGAAGAATATACTGACCATTGGCTTGATTTGTTAAAGCAAGCGATGAAAGGCGAGGAAGTTTTTGAGTTTGCAGATTCAAGGTCAAGGTTCCTGGCGAATACTCCTCCTGGATTGACAACCGGTAGAATCAATTTAAGGGTTCCCTTGGCTGAAGAAAGAGTTCAGGAAATTGCAGAATGGAATGGTCTAATCATCGAGTTTGACGATGATGTGACCGTTGAATTACACGGTGATAAGAAGGATCTCCAATTTGGATTGAAAGAAATGGGGTCTTTCTTTTTAGAAGGATAAAATGGTGGTTATATGACTAAAATATTAGCTATTAGTGATGTTCACGGCGAAGAAAATGAAAATTTATATACTTATCTGAACAATAACGATATCGATTTAGTTTTAATCTTAGGTGATATTACAGACTTTGGACCATTGGATTTTGTGGAAACATTCATAAATAAGGTAGCTGATTGTAATGTTGATGTAATAGCTATTCCAGGTAATTGTGACCCTAACGGAATCTGTAATGCCATTAATGACGTTGCATTCTGTCTCCACAATAATATCATAGCCTATGGTGACGCTATACTGTTCGGTTTTGGAGGATCCAATCCGACTCCATTCGACACACCTGGTGAAATGGATGACGATAAAATCTACAGGCAAGTTTATGACTTGCTGGCCAATTATGATTATGTCTACAATTCAGACATTCCTAAGGTAAAGATTCTGGCTACTCACGCACCGCCTTTCAACACTGCGGCCGATAGGGTTGAAAACGGCGAACATGTTGGAAGTCCAGGAATCTTAAAGTCCATTCATGAATTTGAACCTCAAATCAACCTATGCGGACATATTCATGAGGCAAAATCTCTTAGTAAAATTGGAAAAACCACTGATGTGGCAAATCCAGGTATGCTGAAAGATAACGGAGCTGTTTTAATAGATATTATAGATGGCTCAAATTATGATATAAATATTATTTCATTAGATGAATAATCATCTATTCTCTCTTTTTTTCTTTTTAGATTCAAATAACAAATTTTATTTAACATTAATTTTAGATACATATCCATATATTAAGATGTGATTGTTATGATTTGGGTTACCGGAGAGGTTGACGGGAAAAAGTATAAGGAACCATTTTCAAAAGGAATCATGTCCCGCTCTCTTAATGTTGCTGATATAGGTATAGAAAGGGCTCATGAGATTGCAAGCGATATTGAGGTCTTTTTGATTGAAAACAACATCACAGAAATTTCCAGTTTGAATCTGGCAGATGTTGTATTGAATCATTTAAAGCAAGTGGACCCTGTCATAGCTGGCAAATATAAGAACTGGAGATCCCTCAGGACTTCTAAAAAACCATTGATTATCCTTATCGGTGGTGCATCAGGAGTGGGAACATCTTCCATGGCATTCGAGTTGGCTAATAGATTGAGATTAAAGAACCTCATCAGTACAGACATGATTCGTGAGGTAATGCGTAAAATCGTTTCACAGGAATTGAGTCCTGTAATCCATAAGTCAAGTTTCGATGCATATGAGGCCATTCGAACACCTTCCATCAGGATTGATTCAGTTATTGAAGGGTTTATCAGCCATGTTGATGTTGTTAATGTGGGCATTGAGGCAATTATTGAACGTTCCGTTAAGGAAGGTATCAGCACAATCATCGAGGGGGTTCATGTTGTTCCAGGATTCATCAGGAAAGACCTGTTGGATAACAACAATATAATCATGTTTACATTGATTGTGGAGGATGAGGAAGCCCATAAGCAAAGATTCTATTCAAGATGCAGGCAGCCTTGGGTAAAAAGGTCTCTGGATAGATATATGGAAAATTTTGATACTATTAGAAAAACACAGAATTTTTTAGTTCAACAAGCGGAAATTCATGATACTCGTATAATTAATAACGTGGATATTAATGAAACCATTGATATAATGGTCAGTGATATTCTTGAAGAGTTTGGTGGTGTTGAAAATGTTAAACAAAAAAGTTAAAGACATAATGACAACCGATGTAATCACAATCACTCCCGATGTGGATGTGGTGTGTGCATTTGAGAAATTGATGAAACATAAAATAAGTTCCCTTCCTGTTGTGGAAGGTGATAAGGTAATAGGAATTATAACTGCAACCGATGTTGGCCATAATTTGATTTTGGACAAGTACGAATTAGGAACTAGCGTTGAAGAAATAATGATCAGTTCAGTAGTTACTATATCTCCTGAAGACTCTCTTGAAAAAGCTATTGAAGTCATGAAAAAGAGTGTTTCTTCATCAGGCATCTTAAATCAACTTCCTGTTGTAGAAGATTGTAAGTTAGTCGGTATTATTTCAGATGGAGATATTATTCAAGAGATATTATAATTATCTCTATTTTTATTTTCTTTTATTTGTTTTTACTATTTTTTAATTAGTTACTGTAAAAAATTATCTTTCTAGAAAACTTTTTTTTGATGGTTTATTCTCCTTTTTACTAACATTTATATAATATTAATATCATATATTATAAGTGGCTAGACTGGAGGGTTAGGGGTCCTCTGTAAGCACACACCCCCTTTGGTGCGGTCGAAGTTCAGGAGGCGGCTTTTTAAGGAAGTATAAGCCTAGGAAAACAACATAGAAACCTCGTCCTACAGGATTGGTGGTGGTGAAGTTTTTACTGGAGGGTAAAAATTAGTCATCTTCGATATGGGAACGGGTCAGGCCCGGAAGGGAGCAGCTCTACCGTTAACATTCAATGCTTGTAGAATCCCGGGGTGGAGTTGGATTTTTAGATCACTTATATTTTTGAGATTAGTCCACTTCTGAACATGCCATTTATATAAATGATTAAGTTTATAAAGAAGTTTTTACATATAATTTAGTATACTGTTTTTTATATGTCGGGATGGCCCAGCCTGGTACGGCGTCGGACTGCTAATCCGATGGTCTCACGACCTCCGGGGTTCAAATCCCCGTCCCGGCGCTTTTAATTTTATTTATCTATTTCTTGCTGATGGTCATAGTCCAATCCTATTGGACATGTATGGACTAACGCGGATTTGATTATAGGAATGTTTTCCAGAATGTCATTTTCCACTTTATGGGCTATCTTATGTGATTCATCCAATGTCATGTTTCCATCCAGTTCAATATGCAATGTGACTGTAGCATATGAACCGAAATAATCTATTCGGATATTATGTGCAGTATTTGTATTCGCTGAGGCATTTGCTATGTTTTCAACCCTTTTGATTAACTCTGGAGATGGAACTTTGCCCATAATGTTGTCAATGTTTTCCTTAGCTATCTCATAAGCTGTTTTGATAATCAATAGGCCAATAATCAATCCTACAATTGGGTCCAATATTGGAAATCCCATGTTGGATACAACCACTCCAACCAGAACGGCCACTGATGAGAATATGTCTGTCTTTTGATGCTTACCGTCGGCCACTATTGCAGGGCTGTTAATCTCTTTTCCTATTTTAATGATATAATCGCTGATTTTCAGGTTAACAAAGATTCCCACTACTGCCATGATTGCAGCAAAGGTATCAGGTATTGTTATCAGATTAGGATGGAATATCTTGTCGAATGCACCGGTTATGATTTCATAGGCCACAATGGCTAAAAATATCACGATGACCAATCCGCTGATTGCCTCCGCACGGCCATGGCCAATTGGATGCTCTTTATCAGCGGGTTTTTGACCCACTACGAATCCGAAATATGCAATAACGGATGTGGCAACGTCTGAAAGTGTGTGTGCACCTTCAGATATCAAACCGTAACTTCCGGAAATTATTCCAACAGTAATGTTTAAAACGGTCAGGCAGCAGTTTGCGATTATTGCAACTTTTGCAGCTTTTTTACCACCTTCACTTCTAAATTCATCCATTTATTACACGCTCTTCCAGTATATTCATTGCCTTTTCGATGTTTTCATAGGAATTGGCATAGGACATTCTCACATGGCCTTCTCCATTTGATCCGAATGCAGCTCCGGTAACAGTCACGACACCTGCATCTGCAGCTTTCCTGACAAAGTCTTTATCCTCGATTTTAGGAAATACATAGAATGCACCTTCCGCCTTAACTGTTTCATATCCCATTTCATTTAGTCTTGTAACTATCAGGTCACGTCTTCTTTTAAATTCATTAACCATTTTGTTAACTTCATCTTGAGGGCCTGTCAAGGCTTCAATTGCCCCCATTTGTGCGGTTGAGTTTGCGCATGCGATACTGTTCTGATGGATTTTGAATATTTCTTCAGTGTGATTCTCGTTTGCGGTCAGGTAACCTACCCTTAATCCAGTCATAGCATATGTTTTTGAAAATCCGTTTATTGTAATTACATTGTCACTATATTTTGCAGGGGAGTAATGCTTTTTGTCATAGATTATTTTTTCATAAATTTCATCAGAAATAATCAGGAAATCATGGTCCATTGATAAATCGGCAATTGCTTTAATGTCTTCTTTCTCCATTACTGCACCAGTAGGATTTGATGGTGAATTCAATATTATTGCTTTTGTTTTATCGGTTATCTTTTCTGCAACATCATCAGCCTTTAACTTGAATTCGTTTTCCATTTTGCAATCGACGGGCACGATGCTTCCACCGGATATGTTAAGTATTGCTTCATATAACAGGAAGCTAGGATTTGGCAAAATTACTTCATCACCCTTTTCTATGAATGCCTGTGTACTTGCATACAATGCCTCACTGGCACCAACTGTAACAATAACATTTTCGGGAGTGGTTTTTATATCATTGTCTTTTTTGAATTTTTTGACAATTTCCTCCCTCAGTTCAAGGTATCCAAGGTTTGGACTGTAATGTGTGTCATTGTTATCAATGGATCTTTTCATTGCATCCTTGATGTTTTGTGGCACATCAAAGTCAGGTTCCCCAATTCCCAAGTTTATTGCACCTGGCTTGGTGGCTTCAAACATTTTTCTTATTTGTGACAATTCAATTTTTTTTGTTCTGCTTGCTGGATTTATCATAAATTTTGCCTCACTAATTATATAATATATTATTATAGTAAATTTATTTTTTTCTAGTAATTATTTTTCGCATGCCCCACAATTATAGCATGGGCCAGTTTCACACCATGGTGTTTGCTTCAGATTTTTCAATCGCTTGTGTTCTATTTTCAGAAATTTTTTATTTACGCCAGTGTCAATATTGTCCCAAGGCAGGGGATCATCTATTTCATATTTGGGAGCTATGTCTCTCCATTCTTTCAGTATAACATTTTTTGTTAAGCTTTTCTCAATAATTGCACCAACTTGCCTATTTCCACAAGAGAGGGTATATTGAATTAGTCCTTTTTTAGGACTTTCGCACTTAATGTTATAATTTTTCATTTCCTTTTGAATATATCGGGTTTTCTTTTTTACATCTTTAAAATCATAACCTTCCCATTGTAATGGCGTATGGGGTTTTGGAATAACAGGATTGACACTGAACTTCACCTTTTTAGGATTATAATGCATTTCTGCAATTTTTTTCATGTACTCACAAAGGTCATGAATATCTTCCATGCTTTCTCCAGGAATTCCGATTAGGAAATACAGTTTGATATTGAAATCCAAATCAATGGCATTTTTTATTACTGTAAAAATTTGCTCTTCCAGTATGTGCTTATTTATCACTTTTCTTAGGTTGCTAGTAGATTCCGGTGCTAGTGTTATTGTTTTGAGTCCACTTTTTTTCAGGGTTTCCAGAGTGTTTCTTGTAATCGATTCAATTCTCAGTGAAGGTGTTGAAATTTGAAAGCCTTCACTTTCAAGACCATCGATAAGATCATCGAGATTGCTGTAGTCCGAAACTGCGGCACCTATCAATGTCACCTTGTTCAGTCCGGAATTTTTCCTGTTTTCAAGTGCTATGTCAATTAGCTTTCTGTGGTCGCATTGCCTCATGGGTCTGTAAAGGTACCCTGCCATGCAAAACCTGCATCCCCTTGTGCATCCACGGGACACGTTCAACATGATGGAATTGTTAAAGACACTCATGTCATCCGCAACGTCACCTTCACTGACTATGGGATATGTTACATGGTAAGTCTCATTAAGGTCCTCGATGATTGCTATCTTCGTTTCGTTATCAAACTCAGGAATGTAGACTCCATCGACTTTTAAGAATTTTTCCAGACCCTTATCTGGATTGGACAAATAAACGTCTATCAATTCATTTATAACATTTTCCCCTTCTCCAATGATAAAAATGTCAATATAATCCGACAACGGCATTGGATTTGCAGTTGCGCAAGGGCCTCCAGCAATTATTAAAGGATCCTCATCCCCACGTTCGCTTCTTTTAAGGGGAATCTGGGCATCTTTTAACATTTTTAACAAATTAAAATAATCTTCTTCAAACTGAAGGGAAAAGCTTAAAATGTCAAAATATTTGCTTGGAGTGTTTGATTCGATGGAATTGGTGCTTGGGAAAATTATTCTCTCACACCAGGTGTCTTCACGTTCATTGATGCAGTTATACAATATGGTATAGCCTAATGAAGACATGGCGGTTCTATAAACATTTGGATAGGCTAAAGCAAAGCGCAGATCCACTTGCTTATAATCTTTTTTGAATATGTTTTTTTCACACAGCATCAAATCATCTTTTTTTCTGTTGTCATTATTATTTTTGTTTTTTTAGTTAAATAAGTTATTTTCGGTTTAATAATATCATTTAGTATTATTTTTTAGAGTTTTGGATAATACTTAACTGAATTTTGTTTTAATAATGTCAAATTCAACGATTTTAGTTTTAATCGTTCAAAAAATTAAAGTTTCCTTTTTTGCCGATTTGTAAAATTTTTATTTCAGATTTAAGAAATTTCATTTTATTCTAATTAATTTCATAATGTTTATTGCTTTATTTCTTTTTTATGTTTAATTATATCCTTTTCTTGTAAATTTAAGCAATTTTAATGAGTTTTTCATATTTTAAAGTTTTAAAAACATTTATATAAGATAAAAAAAATAATCTTTATCCACTCATTATGAAATACTATATCTTAGTATAATCATATTTTGCTATAAAATTTTCGTAATGAGAACCAAGAGGTGGAAAAATTTCGATAAAAAACAGGACATTATTGATGACTATTGTGTTAATGTTCTTCATGATAATGGGGGCAGTTAGTGCAGCGGAATCAATAGATGTTTCAGATACAGAAGATTCAAATTTAATAGGAGATAATGATGATTCATTATCCACAAATAATAAATTAGAAATTTCTAGCGAGGATTCTATCTCAGAAACTAATATAGTTAATTCTCATGATGATAATTTGGGGAATTATCCTGATGAAGAGGTTCTAAACGCAAGTGCCGATTCATATTATGAGGATAATCAAGTAATCACTTCCAATGGCGATGAAGTGGACACCGATGTCTTAAGTTCAACCGGTTCAAGTTCCGATAGTGTTCTCACTGTTAGTTCAAGTGATGACATAGTCGGTGCTGCTAGTTCAACTAAAGCAAGCGTCAAGTCTACAAAATTGACCATTTCCAATACACACTATGGAAAATCATCAACATATTTCAAAGTTACTCTAAAAGACAATTCTGGAAATCCTTTATCAAACCAAAAGATCACTTTGAAAGTGAATAAGAAATCTTACACTGCATACACAAACGCAAATGGTATTGCCTCAATCAAGGCAGGCAGTCTGAATGTTGGAACATATGCGGTTACAGTAACTTATGGGGGAAGCTCAGCTTACTCTTCATCATCACTTTCCAAAAAGGTTAAAGTATTGTCTTCTGCAGTTGGAAGTGATTTGACTAAAAGTTATGGATACACTTCAGAGTATAGTGTAACATTCTGGAAAGACAACTCTCCATTAAAAAACACCAAGGTCTCTTTCGTGATAAACGGAAAGACTTACACTAAAACAACTGACAGCAAAGGTGTTGCCAGTGTCAATATTAATTTGGCTGTGGGCAAATACAAGGTAACCACAACTAACCCTTATTCAAATGAAAAAGTTACTCACAAAATCACAGTCAAAAAAGAAAAGACCAACATTGATGCTAAGGATAAAGTTTACATTCATGCTAAAAAGAAAGGTTCCTTCACAGTAACCCTCAAATCAAAACATAACGCATTACTTAAGAATAAAAAGGTTACCTTTACCTATAACAATAAAACAGTAACCTCAAAGACTAATGCGAATGGGAAAGCTACCATAACTATTCCTGTTCTTGCTGAAGGTACTTATAAAATTAAGTATAGTTACAAGGGTAGCGACAATTATTATTCCGATTCAGGTAGTGCGAAGCTAGTAGTTGCCAAGGCAACCACCAAGTTTGCTTCTAAAATAACTGTTGTGGATTACAAGGATGGATCCCATTTCAACATTAAACTGACTGACAGAAATGGTAATGATTTGGCCAACAAAGATGTTAAAGTCAAGTTTAATGGTAAAATCAAAACATATAAAACCAATAAGCACGGTAATGTGCATGTTCCTTTAAAGAATGTAAAACCAGGTAATTACCTAATCAAGTATTATCATTCAACCAAAGGAGATAAGGATTACAGTTCCGGTTCAAATAGGGCAATTATCTTGAAATTAGAAGCTAAGGTAACTGCAAAAGATTTGACCATGAATGCAAATGACGGTTCAGAATACAAAGTGACCGTTAAGGACAAGTCTGGCAAGACTCTTGGTGGAGTTTATGTCAAATCAGTCATTGGCGGCAAACAGTATCTCTATAAGACCGATGCAAATGGTGTTGCTAAACTCAAGATAACACAAGGCGCTGGATCCTATTCAGTTAAAACTTATTTGGCGGACCCTTGTTATAAGTCCAGTGTATCATCTAAAAACCTTCTCGTTAAAGGTACAAAATTCGTAGCTAAAAACATTTATGTTTCAGCAGGCGACAAAGCCACATTCTCAGTTAAACTGGTCAATGAAAAGAATAAGGCTGTTGGCAATAAGGATGTAACTTTCCAATTTGAAGGTAAGAACACAACCGTTAAGACCAACTCCAAAGGTATAGCCAAAGTTAGCTTAGGTGTGGTGTCCAAAGGTACCCATAACGTTAAATTCAGTCAGGGATTAGCTTCTGGCACAGCAAAAATATTTGCTGCAAATAAGGTGAGCATCAAGGAAATTGTTGAGGCTTCAAAAAATGTCAAGAAATACATTTCAAATCATGCGAAATTGCCTTCAACAGTAAAAATAGGAGACATATCACTTAAAACTGCAGATTATTTATATTTGGCTTCCAAAGCCATTGTAAATATAAAGGCAGGAAATACTAAGGACCTTCCTATTAAAATCCTGAATGATCCGACTAATGCTAAAGCGGCCACTGATCTGGGTTATCTGAAAAACTACCTTAGTGTTGCAAAAAGTGTTGTTAATATTGCTGAATCCAAAGGCAAATTGCCTGATTCTGTGAATTCAAAAGTTGGAACTATAGGTTATAAAGGTCTTGTTAGCACTTTCTCAAAAGTTCTAACATCCTATGGCAAAAATAATAAAATGCCTTCCTATATAGCTGTAAAATCTTTATCAGGTTCATCTTCTTCCATAAAAGGACCAATGAATATGAAGAATACAATTACTGCTTTGGCAGCATACTTGGCAGCTTCTAAAAACTGTGAAGTGAATAATGCTGCTATCAAGAACTTGGTTGCCAAGTTGACTAAGAATTGTAAAACCGAAAAAGATAAGGCTAACGCTATTTTCACTTATGTAAGAGATAAGATTTCTTACAGTTTCTATTACAACACTAAATATGGTGCTGCTGGCACATTAAAAACCAAGTCTGGAAATTGTGTCGATCAGGCACATTTAACTGTGGCTATGTTTAGGGCTGCAGGTTTGGCAACAAGATATGTTCATGCAAAATGTACATTCACAAGCGGACATACCTACGGGCATGTTTTCGCTCAGGTATTAATAGGAAATACATGGACAGTTGCTGACACTACAAGTTCTAGAAACTCGTTAGGTAAAGTGGCTAATTGGAATACAAACACATATAGGCTTGAAAGTTTCTCTTCAAGCATTTCATTCTAATTGACTACTTTTTTTATTTTTTTTGAGTCTGTAAAATTTTATAGGCTTATTTGATTTTAAATTTTTTACAGTTGAAATTTCACTTCGGTGAAAATTCGTTCTAATTTTTCTTTAATTTTGTTTTTAATGGTTAAAAAATAGTAAATTACTT